>NZ_JBSHHD010000013.1:0-97774 GCF_053618155.1 Agromyces sp. NPDC055658
GCCCCGGACCATTGGTCCGGGGCTTCCGCCGTCGAGACGATGCTCAGCGCGCGAAGTTGCCGCGATAGTACTCGTAGACCCAGCCGACGAGGCTGATCACGCCGATGCCGACCGCGATGAAGGAGATCCAGAAGCCGACGGCGAGGCCGAGGAACATGAGCGCCGCAGCGCCGGCGAGCATGATCGGCCACCAGCTCCACGGGCTGAAGAAGCCCAGCTCGGCGTCACCGTCGTCGATGTTCGCGTCGAGACGGTCTTCTGGAAGCTCCGCACCCTGGGCGCTGTGCACCCGGCCGAGGTAGAACGCGATGAAGGCGGCGAGGATCGCGCTGAGCGTGATCGCGATCGAACCCGCCCATTCGGGCTGGCCGTACTCGAGCGTGGTCCACACCCAGTAGACCCCGGCCATGATCAGGAAGAAGACCGCGAGGATCCAGAACAGGATGACGTTGGCGCGCATTACTTGATCTCCTCCGTGGCCGCGTCGTACGTCGGCGCCTCAGGGGCGTCCTTCGCCGGTCCGATGCCGACCGGGATGCCGGCCTCGGGGTGGTTGAGGTCGAACGCCGGGCGCTCCGAACGGATGCGCGGGATCGACGTGAAGTTGTGGCGAGGCGGCGGGCAGCTGGTCGCCCACTCGAGCGAGCCTCCGTACCCCCACGGGTCGTTCACGGTGACCTTCGGAGCCCGACGGGCCGTGATGTACACGTTCAGGAAGAACGGCACGAGCGAGATCGCCAGGATGCCGGCGCCGATCGTCGACAGCTGGTTCATCCAGGTCACGTTGTCTTCGGGCAGGTACGAGAAGTACCGGCGGGGCATTCCGACGACGCCGATCCAGTGCTGGATGAGGAACGTCGTGTGGAAGCCGATGAACAGCAGCCAGAAGTGCCACTTGCCCAGCGTCTCGTTGAGCATCTTGCCGGTCCACTTGGGCCACCAGAAGTAGAAGCCCGCGAACATCGCGAACACGACCGTGCCGAACACCACGTAGTGGAAGTGGGCGACGACGAAGTACGTGTCGGACACGTGGAAGTCGAGCGGCGGCGACGCCAGGATGACACCGGTGAGGCCACCGAACACGAACGTGATGAGGAAGCCGAGCGACCAGATGAGCGGCGTCTCGAACGTGATCGAGCCTCGCCACATCGTGCCGATCCAGTTGAAGATCTTCACACCCGTCGGCACCGCGATCAGCATCGTCATGAGGGCGAAGAACGGCAGCAGCACGGAGCCGGTGACGTACATGTGGTGCGCCCATACCGTGACCGACAGGGCCGCGATCGCGATCGTCGCGTAGATGAGGGTCTTGTAGCCGAAGATCGGCTTGCGGCTGAACACCGGGAAGATCTCGGACACGATGCCGAAGAACGGCAGCGCGATGATGTAGACCTCGGGGTGTCCGAAGAACCAGAACAGGTGCTGCCAGAGGATGACGCCGCCGTTGGCCGGGTCATAGACGTGCGCGTCGAAGATGCGGTCGGCACCGGCCGCGAGCAGGGCGGCCGCGAGGACCGGGAACGCCATCAGGATGAGGATCGACGTGACGAGCGTGTTCCACGTGAAGATCGGCATGCGGAACATGGTCATGCCGGGTGCGCGCATCGTGATGATCGTCGTGATGAAGTTCACGGCACCGAGGATGGTGCCGAAGCCCGAGAGGCCGAGGCCCAGCATCCAGAGGTTGCCGCCGACACCCGGCGAGAACGTCGTCGAAGCGAGCGGCTGATAGGCGAACCAGCCGAACGATGCGGCGCCCTGCGGCGTGAGGAAGCCTGCGACCGCCATGAGCGAACCGAAGTTGAACAGCCAGTAGGCGAACGCATTCAGACGCGGGAACGCCACGTCGGGAGCACCGATCTGCAGCGGCATGAGCACGTTGGCGAACCCGGCGAACAGCGGCGTCGCGAACATGAGCAGCATGATCGTGCCGTGCATCGTGAACAGCTGGTTGTACTGCTCGCGGGTCTGCAGCAGCTCGAGACCGGGCTCGAAGAGCTGGGCGCGGATGATCAGCGCCATCACGCCGCCGATGCAGAAGTAGATGAAGGAGGTGATCAGGTACATGTACCCGATGACCTTGTGGTCGGTGGAGGTGATCCACTTGACGAGGACGTTGCCCTTGCGTTCGACCTTGGAGGCGCCGAACGGCAAGCTGCTCGACTGCGGCCGAGCCGGTGCGGTCGTGGTGCTCATTCGGCTTCTCGCTCTTCCTTCAGTTCGGGTGCGCCTGCGCCGGGCAGGTTCTGGTTGCGGTCGTACTCGCTCGACAGCTGGCCCTCCTGGCCCGCGTCGCGGAGTGACTGGATGTAGTCGTCGTATTCGGCCTGGGAGACGACCTTGACGTTGAAGAGCATGAGCGAGTGGTACTCGCCGCAGAGCTCGGCGCACTTGCCGGCGTAGGTGCCCTCGCGCTCGGGGACGAACGACATGTAGTTCGTCTTACCCGGGTACATGTCCTTCTTGTAGAGGAAGTCCACCACCCAGAAGGAGTGGATCACGTCGCGCGACTCGAGCTCGATCTCGACGTTCGCGCCGACGGGCAGGTAGAGGGTCGGCAGTTCCGACTGCACGAGCGAGCCCTTCGGGCCCTCTTCGTCGAGCTGTCCCTGGATGCCGGGCGAGTAGACGTCTTCCTTCACGTAGTTGAAGTCCCACGCCCACTGCTTCGCGATGACCTCGACCTGGACGTCGACGTCGTCGGCGGCGAAGCGCTGCTCGATCTGCTCCTGGTCGCGCGCGGTGAACGCGAAGAACCCGAGCACGAGGATGAGCGGGACGATCGTGTAGAAGACCTCGATCGGCATGTTGTAGCGCAGCTGGACGGGCAGACCCGTCTGCCCCTTGCGCCGGCGGTACGCGATGACCGCCCAGATCGTGAGGCCCCAAGTGATGACGCCGACGATCAGCAGCACGACCCACGACGTGACCCAGAGGCCGCGAACGGTGTCGGTGTGATTCGTGACCGGTGCCTCGCCCTCGACGAAGCCGGGGAGGAATCCGTTGAGCTGCGCCTGCGTGCAACCGGCGAGCACGAGGCTGAGAGACGCTGCGATCGGGATAGCAGCCCATCGGAGACGGCGATTGTGGCGCACCGGTGACCTTTCGGGAGACTCGAAGGCGCTTCACAGTGAAGCGCGGTGATCGATGTCTAGCCTACTCCGACTCGGCACCCGAGGTGTGCATCCACGGCCGATGTCGGGCGCGCCGCGGGGCGGAATCATCGGTGGATCGGCCCAAATGCACGAAAGGGGGCCGCAAGATGCGGCCCCCTCTCAGGAAGATGCGGTAGCGCTCAGTGGAACGAGTCGCCGCACGCGCAGCTGCCCTGCGCGTTCGGGTTGTCGATCGTGAACCCCTGCTTCTGGATGGTGTCCTCGAAGTCGATCGCCGCGCCGTCGAGGTACGGCACGCTCATCTTGTCGACCACGACCTCGACGCCGTCGAAGTCGACGACGGCGTCGCCGTCGAGCAGGCGCTCGTCGAAGTAGAGCTGGTAGATGAGGCCGGAGCAGCCGCCGGGCTGCACCGCGACCCGCAGGCGCAGGTCGTCGCGGCCCTCCTGCTCGAGGAGGCTGCGCACCTTGTCGGCGGCGGGGTCGCTCAGCTTCACGCCGTGCGTGGTCTCGGTGATCGTGTCGCTCATGTCTCTCCTCGATGCGTCAGGAACGCGGAATCCTCGTTCCATGGTAACCGTCGTGAGCACCGCGACGGCTGTGAGTCGTCATCATTCCGTCGTGCGGGCGTCCAGTCGCGCGAGGAACAGCGTCTCGGCCAGCACCGAGCGCCGGAAGACGCCGAGGTGCAGCGACTCGTTCGGACTGTGCGCGCGCGAGTCGGGGTCCTCGACTCCGGTGACGAGGATCTGGGCGGCGGGGAACTCGTCGACGAGCTCGGCGATGAACGGGATCGAGCCGCCGACGCCCATCTCGACGGGCTCGCGCCCCCAGGCCTCGGCCATCGCGGCGCGAGTCTCCGCCACGGCCCAGCCGGTCGTGTCGACGAGGAACGGCTGCCCAGTGTCGACGTCGTCGAAGGTGAGTCTCGCGCCGAACGGTGCGTTCGCCTCGAGGTGCGTGCGGATGGCCTCGTACGCCTCCCTTGCGTCCTGCCCCGGCGCGACGCGCGCGCTCACCCGGACCTTCACACCGGGCACGAGCGTGTTCGAGGCGTTCGCGATGTCGGGGGCGTCGATGCCGGTGATCGTGATCGAGGGCTTCGCCCAGATGCGCGAGAGGATCGAGTCGCGACCGACGGGTTCGACCCCGTCGAGCAGTCCCGTCTCGGCGCGCAGCTGCGCCTCGTCGTACTCGGGCGTCTCGAAGTCGGCCGACGTCAGCCCCTCGACCGCGACGGCGCCGTCCGCGTCCCACAGTGTGTCGAGCAGCCGGATGGCGGCGAACATCGCGTCGGGCACCGCCCCGCCGAACATGCCCGAGTGCGAGGCATGGCCCAGCGTGTCGATGCGCAGGTTGAACGCGACGGCTCCGCGCAGCGCGACGGTGATCGCGGGCGTCTCGAGGTCCCAGTTGCCGGAGTCGGCGACGATGATCGCATCGGCGGCGAGGAGCTCGCGGTGTTCGCGCAGGAAGTTGCCGAACGACTGCGAGAGGTACTCCTCCTCGCCCTCGATGAAGACGGCGATGCCGAGGTCGAGGTCGGGGCCGAGCGCCTCGGTGAGGGCGCGGATCGAAGCGACGTGCGCCATGATGCCGGCCTTGTCGTCGGCCGCACCGCGGCCGTACAGCCGGTCGCCGCGGAGGGTCGGCTCGAACGGCGCGGAGTCCCAGTCCTCGTCCTTGCCGGGGGGCTGGACGTCATGGTGAGCGTAGAGGAGCACCGTCGGGCGGCCGTTGCGCGCGGCACGGTGCGCGATCACGGCGGGCGCGCCGAGCTGCGGCTCGGCATCGTCCTCGGCGCCGGCGACCGGGGCGCGGCGGACATCCACGAGGTCGAAGACGCCGAGCCCGCGGACGAGTTCGGCGACGGCTTCGGCGCTCGCGTGCACGTGCGCCGGGTCGAAGGCCGGCCACGACACCGACGGGATCTTCACGAGACGGGTGAGGTCGGCGATCGTCGACGGGAAGCCCGCCTCGACGGCCGCCCGCAATTCGTCGGCCTTCGGGGTGGTCGCCGCGGATCCCGCAGCGGTGGGGAGAGAGTCGGTCATGCCGGTAATCTTAAGGGGAACCGATTCGAGGGATCCCGTGGCAAAGCACCCCAACAGCACCGATCAGCCGAGCGCCGAGTCGCTCGAAGAGACCCAGGCGCGCCTGAAGCAGGGCGGCAAGGGCGCCCCCACCCCGACGCGCGCCGAGCGCGAGGCCGCGAACAAGCGCCCGCTCGTTCCGAACGACCGCAAGGAGGCGGCGAAGCAGGCCCGCGCGAAGGCGGCCGATGCGCGCGAGAAGGCCCGCGTCGGCATGGCGATGGGCGACGAGAAGTACCTGCCCGCCCGCGACCGCGGCCCGCAGAAGAAGTACGTGCGCGACTACGTCGACGCACGCTTCAGCGTCGGCGAGGTGCTCATCCCCGTCATGTTCGCCGTGATCGTGCTGACGTTCATCCCGAGCGCCGAGATCCAGGCGGCGAGCATCATGCTGCTGTGGGCGTTCTTCCTGATCGCGCTCGTCGACGTCGTCATCCTGGGCTTCACGCTGCAGCGGAAGCTCACGGCGAAGTTCGGCGAGGGAAAGGTCGAGCGCGTGCGCTGGTACGCGGCGATGCGCGCCCTCCAGCTGCGTGCGCTCCGTCTTCCGAAGCCTCAGGTGAAGCGCCGCCAGTACCCGGCCTGAGCACGGTTCAGCGCCGATCGACTCCGTCACGGCCCGGTCGAGGGATGCCTCGTGCCGGGCCGTCGTCGTCTCACCCCCGTGCGAACGCCCCGAGCCTGATGAACGGCACGCGCATCTCCTCGTCGGTGAGCGAACCGTGCTGCCCGATCATCTTCTCGGCCTGCCGGTCGGCGAGTCGGGCGTCGTAGTAGGCGATGCCGGCCCGCGCCGCGACCAGCAGGTCGCCGATGCGCGGTGCGACCACGGGGTCGACGTGGCCGAAGAGCCGCGCCCCGATCGCCTCGGCGCGGGTCATGACCCATGCCCGGCGCGACTCTGCTTCACGCCACGCTGCGACGACCGACGCACGCTCGGGTTCGTCGAGGCCGGGTTCGAAGTAGAGCTGCAGGCAGCGCGGCTCGCCGCCGACGTGCCGTACGCCGTCGACGAGCGCCGGCCTGGCGTCCACGAACACGTGCCGGTGCGCGGGAACGTCGACCACGCCGTGGTCCGCCGTGACGACGAGGCCCGTGCCACGAGGCATCCGCTTCTCGAACGACGCCGCCTCGGCGTCGAGCTGTTCGAGGAGCCCGAGCCAGCGGTCGGACTCCCAGCCGTGCGCGTGCGCGGCCTGGTCGAGTTCGGGCACGTAGAGGTAGACGAGCGCCGGTTCGCCGGACGAGAGCACGTCGAGCGCAGCGGAGAAGCGATCGGAGATCGACGCGCCGGCCACGTAACGGGCTCCGCGCAGCACTGCGCGCGTGAATCCCGAGTCGACGTACCGGGGTGCGCCGATCGCGACGGCGTCGACCCCTCGCTCCCCTGCCGCCTCGAAGACCGTGCCCCGTCGTTGCCAGGTCTCCGGTCGCATCCGGTCGTCCCAGCCGTTCAGCTGGTTCACGAGGCGATCGTTCGCCCCGTCGAGCGTGCGGTAGCCGACGAGGCCGTGCTCGCCGGGACGCGCAGCCGTCGTGAGGCTCGCGAGCGCCGCCGCCGTCGTCGACGGGAAGACGGTGCGCGCGACATCCCGCTTGCCGAACCGCGACGCGAGGAAGCGGGCGTGACCGGCGCGGCCCCGGAGGTTCGCGGCGCCGAGCCCGTCGACGAGCAGCACCACCGCGCTGCGCGACGCCGGGAAGCCCAGCGGATTCGCCTCGCCCGAGAGGCTCGCGAGGCAACTCTCGAGCACCTCGGTGAGGTGCGGAGGCGTGTCGGCGGGCACCGGTAGCATGGCAGACATCGCGCCCAGTCTGGCATAGGCAGGGCGCGCCCCCGTTCCACCGCGTGCTCGGCACGCACGGCACAGAGAACACGGATGACCCGAGCCAAATCGCAGCCAGCCGACGACCCGATCGTCGAGCGCATCGAAGACGTCGACGTCGCCACCGAGATGCAGGGCTCGTTCCTCGAGTACGCCTACTCGGTGATCTACTCGCGCGCGCTTCCCGACGCCCGTGACGGGCTCAAGCCCGTGCAGCGTCGCATCATCTACCAGATGACCGAGATGGGCCTCCGGCCCGACAAGGGCCATGTGAAGTCGGCCCGAGTGGTCGGCGAGGTGATGGGCAAGCTCCACCCGCACGGTGATACGGCGATCTACGACGCGCTCGTGCGCATGGCGCAGCCGTTCACGCTCCGGGTGCCGCTCGTCGACGGCCACGGCAACTTCGGTTCGCTCGACGACGGCCCCGCGGCCCCGCGGTACACCGAGGCCCGGCTCGCCTCCCCCGCGCTCGCGATGGCCGAGGGACTCGACGAGGACGTCGTCGACTTCGTGCCGAACTACGACAACCAGCTCACGCAGCCCGAGGTGCTGCCGAGCGCGTACCCGAACCTGCTCGTGAACGGCGCCAGCGGCATCGCCGTCGGCATGGCGACGAACATGGCGCCGCACAACCTGATCGAGGTCGTCGGCGCGGCGCGTCATCTCATCGCGCATCCGAACGCGACGCTCGACGAGCTCATGGAGTTCGTGCCGGGCCCCGACCTGCCGACCGGCGGCACCATCGTCGGCCTCTCCGGCATCAAAGACGCGTATGCGACCGGCCGCGGCAGCTTCAAGACCCGTGCGAAGGTCTCGGTCGAGCAGCTGACGGCGCGCAAGACGGGGCTCGTCGTCACCGAGCTCCCCTATCTCGTCGGCCCCGAGAAGGTCATCGAGAAGATCAAAGACGGCGTGAACGCCAAGAAGATCAACGGCATCTCCGACGTCACCGATCTCACCGACCGGGCGAACGGCCTGCGACTCGTCATCGGCATCAAGACCGGCTTCAGCCCCGATGCGGTGCTCGAACAGCTCTACCGGCTCACGCCCCTCGAGGACTCGTTCAACATCAACAACGTCGCACTCGTCGACGGCGGGCCCCAGACGCTCGGCCTCCGCGAACTCCTGCAGGTGTACGTCGGCCACCGCATCGCGGTCGTCACCCGGCGGTCGGAGTACCGGCTCGCACGTCGCCGTGAGCGCCTGCACCTCGTCGACGGCCTGCTCATCGCGATCCTCGACATCGACGAGGTCATCCAGGTCATCCGCTCGAGTGACGACACCGCGGCTGCTCGCACCCGCCTGATGGAGGTGTTCGACCTCAGCCAGGTGCAGGCCGAGTACATCCTCGAGCTGCAGCTGCGCCGGCTCACGAAGTTCTCCCGCATCGAGCTCGAGGCCGAGCGCGACCGGCTCCGCGCCGAGATCGAGGAGCTCGAGACGCTGCTCGCGAGCCGCCACCGCATCGAGGCGCTCGTCTCCGACGAGCTCGCCGAGGTCGCCGAGCGGTTCGGCACCCCTCGCCGCACGCTCCTCACCGATGCCCGGCCGTCGATCGCGGGAGCTGCCGCCAAGCGCGCCGCGGCCGTCCTCGAGGTGGCCGACGTGCCGTGCCGCGTCTTCCTCTCGGCGACGGGGCGCATCGCCCGCGTGGACCTTCCCGAGGGTCCCGACGGCCCCCCGTCGATCTCCCCGCCTGCCCGGCGCAGCAAGCACGACGCGATCCGTTCGTCGCTCGACACGACGAGCCGTTCCGAGATCGGCGCGGTGACGAGCCTCGGCCGCCTCATCCGGTTCACGCCGGTCGACCTGCCGATGCTGCCGCCGACCTCGGTGCAGCTCGGCGCCGGCGTGAAGATCGGCGACTACCTCGCCCTGCCGAACCGCGACGAGCGCGTCCTCGCCATCGTCTCGCTCGACGCCGACCGCTCGATCGCGCTCGGCACGAAGCAGGGCGTCGTCAAGCGCGTCGCGACGGGGGCCTATCCGAGCAAGCCCGAGTTCGAGGTGATCGGGCTCAAGGCGGGCGACGAGGTCGTCGGCGCCGTGCAGGGCGACGAGACCGACGAACTCGTGTTCGTGGCTTCCGATGCGCAACTGCTGCGGTTCCCGGCTGCGTCGGTGCGCCCGCAGGGCTGCCCTGCCGGCGGCATGGCCGGCATCAACCTCGGCAGTGGTGCGCACGTCATCCACTTCACGAGCGTGCCCGCGGTCTCCGCCGAAGCGACCGTCGTCGTCACTGTCGCCGCTTCGAGCGACACCTTGCTCGGCACCGACCCCGGCAGCGCGAAGGTGAGCGACTTCGGCGAGTTCCCCGCGAAGGGCCGGGCGACGGGCGGTGTGCGCGCGCAGCGGTTCCTCAAGGGCGAGGACGCACTGCACCTCGCGTGGGTCGGCGTTTCGCCCGCCTTGGCCGTCGGCACGGACGGCTCGTCGCGCGACCTGCCCGATTCCGGTGCGAAACGGGATGCCTCGGGGCAGGCGCTCGGCGCGGTCATCGGCGCGGTCGGCCGGCGGATCGGCTGATCGCCGAGGTCAGCGGTCGGCCGTCCCGGCCGATCCGATTCGCGCCGCCGGGGTGACCCGGCGAGTCGGTCACGGCGTGTTCGGCGCTGGTCGACACCGATGCGCCGGCGATCGCACGACACCCCGCCTCCGGCGTTGACCGGAGGCGGGTCGGGACGGACGATCAGGCGTCGATGCGGTCCCGCTCGAGGGCGTCGGAGCTCTCGATGATGAATTCCTTGCGCGGCGCGACGTCGTTGCCCATGAGGAGCTCGAACACACGACCCGCGTTCTCGGCGTCGCCGATGCCCACCCGTCGCAGCGTGCGGTGCCGACGGTCCATCGTCGTGGTGGCGAGCTGATCAGCGTCCATCTCACCGAGTCCCTTGTAGCGCTGGATCGGGTCCTGGTAGCGCTTCTTCTGCTTGTCGAGCCCGGCGAGCACGCCGGCGAGCTCCGCTTCGGAGTACGTGTAGATCGTCTCGTTGGGCTTCGAGCCGGGGTTCATCACCACCACCCGGTGCAGCGGCGGCACCGCGGCGAACACACGACCCTCTTCGATCATCGGGCGCATGTAGCGGAAGAAGAGCGTGAGCAGCAGCGTGCGGATGTGCGCGCCGTCGACGTCGGCGTCGGCCATCAGGATGACCTTGCCGTAGCGGGCCTGCGAGAGATCGAAGCTGCGTCCCGAGCCGGCGCCGATCACCTGGATGATCGACGCGCACTCGGCGTTGCCGAGCATGTCGGCCACGCTCGCCTTCTGCACGTTCAGGATCTTGCCTCGGATGGGCAACAGCGCCTGGTGCTCGCTGTCGCGCGCGAGCTTCGCGGTGCCGAGCGCCGAGTCGCCCTCGACGATGAAGAGCTCCGAGTGGGCGACGTCGTTGGAGCGGCAGTCGACGAGCTTGGCCGGCAGCGACGAGCTCTCGAGCGCGTTCTTGCGCCGCTGCGTCTCCTTGTGGGCGCGTGCGGAGATGCGCGACTTCATCTCGGCGACGACCTTGTCGAGCAGCAGCGCCGACTGCGTCTTGTCGTCGCGCTTCGTCGACGCGAAGCGCTCCTTCAGCTCCTTCGTGAGCACGTTCGAGACGATGCTGCGCACGGCGGGCGTGCCGAGCACCTCTTTCGTCTGGCCCTCGAACTGCGGCTCGGGAAGGCGCACCGTGATCACGGCGGTGAGACCGGCGAGCACGTCGTCCTTCTCGAGCTTGTCGTTGCCCGCCTTGAGCCGGCGTGCGTTCTGCTCGACCTGCTGCCGCAGGAACTTCAGCAGGCCCTGATCGAATCCGGCCTGGTGCGTGCCGCCCTTCGGCGTGGCGATGATGTTCACGAACGAACGCATGACGGTCTCGTAGCCCGTGCCCCACCGCAGTGCGATGTCGACCTCGCACTCGCGGGAGAGCTCGGTCGGCACCATCGCCCCCGTCTCGCTCAGGACGGGCACGGTCTCGGTGAAGTGACCGGAGCCGGTCAGGCGCCAGATGTCGGTGATGGGCGAGTCGGGCGAGAGGTGCTCGACGAACTCTGAGATGCCGCCCTCGAACTGGAAGGACGTGGTGTGCGGCGTCTCGCCGCGCTCGTCGGTGACGTCGATCGCGAGTCCCGGCACGAGGAACGCCGTCTGCCGTGCCCGGCCGAGCAGCTCGTCGGTCTGGAACTCGGCGCCCTTCGTGAAGATCTGGCGGTCGGCCCAGTACCGGATGCGCGTGCCGGTCACGCCCTTGGCGACCTTGCCCACCACGCGCAGCTCGCTCTGCTTCTCGAAGGGGGTGAACGGCGCTTCGGGCGAGGGCGAACCCGAATCGGCGAAGACGCCCGGCTCACCGCGGTGGAAGGACATCGCGTACGTCTTGCCGTCGCGGTCGACCTCGACATCGAGTCGCTCGCTCAGGGCGTTCACGACCGAAGCGCCGACGCCGTGCAGGCCGCCCGAGGCCGCGTACGACCCCGACCCGAACTTGCCGCCGGCGTGCAGCTTGGTGAAGACGACCTCGACGCCGGTGAGCCCCGTCTTGGGTTCGACGTCGACGGGGATGCCTCGTGCCCGGTCGCGCACCTCCACGCTGCCGTCGGGGTGGAGCAGGACGCCGATCTCGGTGCCGTGACCGGCGAGCGCCTCATCGACCGAGTTGTCGATGATCTCCCAGAGGCAGTGCATGAGGCCGCGCGAATCGGTCGAGCCGATGTACATGCCGGGGCGCTTGCGCACCGCCTCGAGCCCTTCGAGGACGGAGAGATGGCGGGCGGAATAGTCGGAGCTCACGTCGAACAAGCCTAGTGAGCGCGGCCGACACCGGAGTGCAGGCGCTACGCGCTGAGCGAAATGCCCGGCGGAACGGAAGTCCCCCGCTGCTCCGCGTGTTTTCATTGATGAACGGAAGATCGAGCATGAGCGACGGAGGAGGAGCCATGACCCAGTACACCGAAACCACCGGTGCGGTCGAAGTCGAGACCCCCTACGAGCTCACGGCGCTCGACCGCTGCGACGCCTGCGGCGCCCAGGCCTACATCCGCGTCGTCGTTGCGAGCGGCGAACTGCTGTTCTGCGCCCACCACGGCCGCAAGCACCAGGAGAAGCTCTCGCAGATCGCACAGAGCTGGCACGACGAGAGCGATCGCCTCCTCGCCGACGACCGCAACTGACGACCTGACGCACGACACGAGCAACGCCCCGGCAGGACCGGGGCGTTGCTTCGTTGCGGGGCGGTGGCGGCCGCCGAACGCTCAAGCGTCGGGCGCCTCGACGCCGGCGGCGCGTGCTTGCACCGAGCGTGCCGCGGCCGCGTAGCCGTCGACCTCCTCGGAGCGCCCCCCGGGCGTGTAGTCGACCCCCGCGCGCTCGGCCATGATCGTCAGCAGGCGATCGGCGAAGGCCGGGTTCTTCGCGAGCACGGGGCCGTGCAGGTGGGTGCCGAACACCGAGCCCATGACCACGCCCTCCTGTCCGGAGTCGCGGCCGTTGCCGCCACCCGCGAGCACGCGGCCGAGGGGCGAGCCCTCGGCCCCGATGTAGTCGCGCGCATGGTTCTCGAAGCCGACGAGCATGCCGAACGCGGGTGAGCGCACGACGAGGTCGCCCGTGACGCGCTCGGCACGCGGCACGGCCCGCCCCGGGAGGATGCCGAGTCCCTCGATGCTGCGACCGTCCCCGGTCTCGATGCCCCAGCTGAGCAACTCCCAGCCGGTGCCGACGCCGAGGATCGGTACGCCCTCGGTGCCCCACCGCCGGAGTTCGTCGTGGAGTCCGAGGAGCCGTTCGCGGCTCGCCTCGAGCGAGGCGTCGCTGCCGGAGCCGAGCACGACCGCGTCGACGCGGTCGGGCAGCACGGCGGCGTCGTCGACGGCACGGACGTCGGCCTCCAGGCCCGCCCACCGCGCGCGCATCGCGAGCACCTGCGCGTTCTGCGCGTCCCCGTTGGTGTTCTGCAGCGTCGGCAGCAGCGAGACGATCGTGAAGCTCATTCGGTACCCGTCAATCCGAGGTGCGCCCTCGTGCGGCGCATCGAGTCGGCCGAGAAGACGATCGTCTTCACGCCGGCGGTCGGCGCGGGTGCAGCGAGGAAGTCGTCGAGCGCGCGCGCCAGGTCGGGCTCGATGCGATCGATGCCGACGCCGTCGTAGGCGAGCATGAGCGCGGCCTCTGCCGCCTTCGATCCGCTGACGATCGCAACCCGTCGGAGCGACGACGCGTCCGCCGGCCAGAAGTACGACGGATCACGGACGTCGGACCCGATCGCGAAGAGGATGTCGCTCGTGCCGGGTTCGATGCTGTCCACGTTGAGCTGGTAGCTCGCAGGGTTCTGCACGAGCACGAACTCGACCTCCTGTCCTCGCACGGTCACTCGCTCGCCCCGGCCGAACACGGCGGGGATCGCGTCGAGCGCTCGCGCCGCGGTCTCGCCCGAGAAGCGTTCGCCGAGCACGGCCTTCGCCGTCGAGTACGCTGCCGCGGCGTCGACCGCGTAATGCGTTCCGCGTGCCGGCAGCCCGGCGACGACCCGACGACCTTCGTCGAGGAGCGTGGTCGTGCGACCCTCGACCGAGTCGATCACGACTCCTGCGGCGGGGTCGAGACGCGTCGTCGACGTCTCGGTGTAGCCGAGCCCCCGCGGCGCCGCGTCGAGGACCGATTGCGAGACGCCGAAGCGTCGCACCGAGACATCCGGCCCGACCTTCTCGGCGAGCCGCTCGAGGTAGGCGTCGTCGGCGTTCACGACGACCGACTCCCCCGCCCGGGCGGCGATCCGGCCGAGCATGCCCGCGACCATCTCGGAGTCGTGGAACCGGTCGATCTGGTCGACCATCACGTTCGTCAGGCAGACGACGCGCGCATCGACGCCCTGCATGACGAGCGCGCCGTGGCCCTCGTCCATCTCGAGGACGGCGACCTCGCCCGGCACCCGGCCCCGCCAGTCGGCCTGCTCGAGCAGCGCCGAGGTCAGCCCCTGGCTGATGTTCGCGGTCGACGGGTTGGTGAACACGTCGACGCCGTGCTCGCGGAGGATCGCGACGAGCATCTTCGTCGTCGTCGACTTGCCCGCCGATCCGGAGACCACGACGAGCCCCTGCGGGAATCCCGACAGGGTGCGCTTCAAGTAGTTCGGTGCGATCCGGTTCACGACCAGACCGGGAACGGCAGAGCCGCCGCCCGGCTTGCGCAGCCGGGCGGCGAATCTGGTGAGTCTGCCGACGAGGATCGCCGGCCCATAACGCAGGGACCCAGCGCGCACCGGCGGCCTACTCGAGGTAGTCGCGCAGCGACTGCGACCGCGAGGGGTGGCGGAGCTTCGCCATCGTCTTCGACTCGATCTGGCGGATGCGCTCGCGGGTCACGCCGAACGTGTCGCCGATCTGGTCGAGGGTCTTCGGCATGCCGTCGCCGAGGCCGAAGCGCATCCGGATGACGCCCGCCTCGCGCTCGCTCAGGGAGTCGAGGAGCGACTCGAGCTGCTTCTGCAGCATCGTGAAGCCCACGGCGTCGGCCGGCACGACCGCCTCGGTGTCTTCGATCAGGTCGCCGAACTCGCTGTCGCCGTCCTCACCGAGCGGCGTGTGCAGCGAGATCGGCTCGCGGCCGTACTTCTGCACCTCGATGACCTTCTCGGGGGTCATGTCGAGTTCGCGGCTCAGCTCTTCGGGCGTGGGCTCGCGCCCGAGGTCCTGCAGCATCTGGCGCTGCACGCGGGCGAGCTTGTTGATGACCTCGACCATATGCACGGGAATGCGGATGGTGCGGGCCTGGTCGGCCATCGCGCGCGTGATCGCCTGGCGGATCCACCACGTGGCGTAGGTCGAGAACTTGAAGCCCTTGGTGTAGTCGAACTTCTCGACCGCGCGGATGAGACCGAGGTTGCCCTCCTGGATGAGGTCGAGGAACTGCATGCCTCGACCCGTGTAGCGCTTCGCGAGCGAGACGACCAGACGCAGGTTGGCGCCGAGCAGGTGGCTCTTGGCGCGCTGGCCGTCCTTCGCGACCCACTGCAGCTCGCGACCGAGCTGCGACCGCTTCTCGGTGTCGCTCATCTGCGACAGCTTCTCCTCGGCGAAGAGTCCCGCCTCGATGCGCATCGCGAGCTCGACCTCTTCGGCCGCGTTCAGGAGCGCGACCTTGCCGATCTGCTTGAGGTAGTCCTTGACCGGGTCGGCCGTCGCGCCCGTGATGGTGGACGAGTAGACCGGCACCTCGTCTTCGTCGTCGGAGGCGCGCAGCACGAGCGCACCCGTCGGGTGCGGTTCGATGGCGACGGGCTTCGCGTCGTCGTCCTCGTCGGTCGCCTCGTCGTGGGCCCCCTCGGCGGCGTCGGTCTCGACCACCTCGAGGTCGGCGGGGTCGACCTCGTCGTCCTCTTCGTCGTCGGCGGCCTTGCCCTTCGCCTTGGTGCGGGGCTTCGCGGCGCTCTTGGCCGTGCTCGTGCGAGGCGTCTTCGACGCCGTCGTGGTCTTCGCAGCCGCCTTCGCGGCGGGCGCCTTCGCAGGCGCCTTGCTCGCAGTCGACTTCGCGGCGGTCTGGCGCTTCGCGGCCGGCTTCTCAGCCTCGGCCTCGGCCTTCGCCTTCGTCGTTGCCATACGTTTGAACCTCTCCTACCGTCGCGCGGCGTGTGCCCTCTCGGAAGGCGCGGCTCGTGCATTCGGTCCGGTCGTTTTCGGACACTATGAGGACCCATGTCAAGTCCGCGTGGATGGCACGGTCTCGATCGTGCCCGCGAACCCGAACGGGTCCTGCCTTAATTATACAGGTCCTGAACGATCGACGCGCACGCCCGACGCCCCGCCGCACATCCACAGACAACGTCGGCGGGCCACCCGCCATTCCCCGGATCGGACGGTCCTCGCGTTCAGGCGCCTCGCGGGGGTTCGTCGTCGCGCGACCGACGGAAGGCCAGGAACTTCTCGAGCTCTGCCGCGATCTCGTCGGCGCTCGGCAGTTCGCCGTCCTCGTCGGTGAGCGGGGATCGCAGGGTCGTGCCCTCCATGTAGGCGTCATGCCGCCCCTCGAGGGTGCCCACGAGCTTCGCGAGCTCGCCGTTCTCGGCGACCTGCTCGTCGATTCGTGCGATGAAGTCGCGCCCCTGCTCGCGGAGCGCGTCGGTCGGGAAGATGCGACCCGTCGCGGCACTGATCGCCTCGAGGGCGGCGATCGCGGCCGACGGATACTCGGTGTCCGCGAGGTAGTGCGGGATGAGCAGCACGAAGCCCGTCGTCGGATGCCCGAGCTCGACGAGCCGGTACTCGACGAGGTGCAGCGCGTTGCCCGGCACCTGGGTCGTCGGACGCCAGACGGACATCGTGTCGATGAGCTCGTCCCGGTTGCCGCTCACGGTCACCCGGATCGGGCGCGTGTGCGGCACCGGCATCGGAATCGAGTTCACCCAGGTCGTCGACGCCACCTGCAGTTCGTCGATGAGCTGCAGCACGGCCGCCGTGAACCACTCCCACTTGAAATCGGGTTCGAAGCCGGTGAGCAGCAGGAAGGGCCGGCCGAGCTCGTCGCGCGCGAGCTCGAGCTCGAGCCGCGGAGGCGTGTACTCGGTGAAGTGGTCGCCCTCGAAGAGCATGATCGGTCGCCGAGCACGGTAGTCGAGGAGCTCGTCGACGTCGAAGGTCGCGATCGATGTCGTCTCGAGCGTCTCGCGCAGGTACTCGGTCGTCTGCGCGACCGCCCCGCCGGCGTCGGCGAAGCCGGTGAGCCCGGCGACGAGCGGGAGCCCCGGCGGCACCGACACGTCGACGTTCAGCTCGTACAGGGAACGTGGATCGCGCATGTTTCCAGCCTACTGACGCGGTGCCGGCGACCCGCCGCCGACGGAGCCGCGCCGTGCATGCCCAGAGCGAACACGTAACATCTGGAGCCATGACCGTTCCCGCGCTCTCCGTGATCGACTCCCCCGCCGCCTCCGCCGACGCCGACGTCGTGCTCCTCGTCGCCAGGCAGGGGGCCGACGGCGTCGAGCTCCTCACGCCCGAGGGCTTCGACTGGGTGCGCCCGCAGATCGTCGCGCTCGGCGCGACCGGCGCGGCGGAGGAGCTGACCCGGCTCCCGGGCGCCGACGGCGGGCCGCGCGTCGTCGCGGTGGCCGGGGTGGGCGACCGAGCGGATGCCTCGAGCCTGCGCCTCGCCGCGGGTGCCGCCGTGCGTCGCCTCGGCAAGGCCGAATCGGTGGCCGTCGCAGTCGCGCTGGGCGACGCCGACGCCGTCGCCGCACTGCTCGAGGGCGCCGCGCTCGGCGCCTACGCCTTCGACGAGTACCGCAGCGAGGCGAAGCCGCGGGTCACGCGCATCGACCTGCACTCCGAACTCGGCGCCGAGGCGGTGGGACTCGACCGGCTCCGCTCCGTCGTCGCCGCCGTGGCACGCACGAAGGACCTTGTGAACACGTCGCCCTCGGAGCTCTTCCCGGCGAGCTTCGCCGAGCTCGCCGTCGCCGCGGCCGCCGAGGTCGGCGTGACGGCGACGGTCTGGGACGAGCGGGCGCTCGCCGCCGACGGCTTCGGCGGGATCCTCGGCGTCGGCCAGGGCTCCAGCCGCGGGCCGCGCCTCGTGCGCCTCGAATGGGCTCCGGCCGAGGCATCCGCCCACCTCGCGCTCGTGGGCAAGGGCATCACGTTCGATTCGGGCGGCCTCTCGCTGAAGCCGATGCTCTCCATGGTGGGCATGAAGACCGACATGGCCGGCGCCGCCGCCGTGCTCTCCGCGATGATCGCGTTCGCCGAGCTCGGACTGCCCATCCGCGTGACCGGCTGGCTGTGCCTCGCCGAGAACCTGCCCTCGGGTACCGCGACCCGGCCCAACGACGTGCTCCGCATCCGCGGCGGCAAGACCGTCGAGGTGCTCAACACCGACGCCGAGGGGCGGCTCGTGCTCGCCGACGGCCTCGTGGCCGCGAGCGAGGAGCAGCCCGACGCGATCGTCGACGTCGCGACCCTCACCGGTGCGCAGATGGTCGCGCTCGGCGGGCGCATCTCCGGCCTGCTCGGCGACGACGAGCTCGTGGCACGCGTCCGGTCCGCGGCGGACCACGTCGACGAGGCCGTCTGGCCGATGCCGCTGCCCAAGGACCTCATGCCGATGCTGAAGTCCGACGTCGCTGACCTCACCAACACGAAGCTCGGCCAGACCGTGCCCGGCATGCTGCTCGCCGGCGTCTTCCTGCAGGAGTTCGTCGGCACGCGCAAGGGCACCGAGGAGCGGATTCCCTGGGCGCACCTCGACATCGCCGGCCCTTCGCACAACTCCGGCGCGGGCTGGGGCTTCACCGGGACGGGAGCGACCGGGGCGGCCGTGCGCACCCTCGTCCGTCTGGGCGAGGAGCTCTCCGCCAAGTAGTAAGGTCGTTCAGGGCGAGAACGTCGCCCGAACGCCTGCCTGGGCGACACGCCCGTGGCAGTCCGTGTCGCAGATCAGGTGCGCAAGGGAGATTGCGGTTGTCCGAGCAGAACTTTGACATTGTCGTCCTCGGCGGGGGCAGCGCGGGCTATGCCGCAGCGATCCGCGCCGTCGAACTCGGCCTCACCGCCGTGGTGATCGAGAAAGACAAGCTCGGCGGCACGTGTCTGCACCGCGGATGCATCCCCACGAAGGCGCTCCTGCACGCGGCCGAGGTCGCCGAGGTCTCGAAGGAGTCCGCGAAGTACGGCGTGAAGGCCGCGTTCGAGGGCATCGACATGGGCGGCGTCACCGCCTACCGCGAGGGCATCGTCTCGAGCAAGTGGAAGGGCCTCCAGGGTCTCCTCAAGGCGCGCGGCATCCTCGTCGTCGAGGGTCAGGGCCGCCTCGTCTCCGCGAACACCGTCCAGGTCGGCGACGACCGCTACGTCGGCAAGAACGTGCTGCTCGCGACCGGCTCGTACTCGCGCTCGCTGCCCGGTCTCGAGATCGGCGGCCGCGTCATCACGAGCGAGCAGGCGCTCGAGCTCGACTTCGTGCCGAACAAGGTCGCCGTGCTCGGCGGCGGCGTCATCGGCGTCGAGTTCGCGAGCGTCTGGCGCTCGTTCGGCGCCGAGGTGACCATCATCGAGGCGCTCCCCCACCTCGTCCCGAATGAAGAGGAGTCGGTCTCGAAGCAGCTCGAGCGTGCGTTCCGCAAGCGCGGCATCGACTTCTCGCTCGGCGTCCGATTCCAGAGCGTCACGCAGAACGACCAGGGCGTCGTCGTCACGCTCGAGAACGGCACGACCTACGAGGCCGACCTGCTGCTCGTCGCCGTCGGACGCGGCCCCGTGACGCAGAACCTCGGCTACGAAGAGGTCGGCATCACGATCGACCGCGGCTTCGTCATCACCGACGAGCGCCTCCAGACGAGCGTTCCCGGCGTGTACGCCGCGGGCGACATCGTCCCCGGCCTGCAGCTCGCGCACCGCAGCTACCAGCAGGGCATCTTCGTCGCGGAGGAGATCGCGGGCCTCAGCCCGATCATCGTCGAGGACGTCAACATCCCGAAGATCACGTACTGCGAGCCCGAGGTCGCTTCGATCGGCTACACGGAGGCGAAGGCCGCGGAGAAGTTCGGCGCCGACCAGGTCAGCTCGTTCGACTACAACCTCGCCGGCAACGGCAAGTCGAGCATCCTCGGCACCGGCGGATCGATCAAGGTCGTCCGCGTGAACGACGGCCCCATCGTCGGCGTCCACATGATCGGCGGCCGCGTCGGCGAACTCATCGCCGAGGCGCAGCTCGCCGTGAACTGGGAGGCGTACCCCGAGGACATCGCCCCCTTCATCCACGCGCACCCGACCCAGGGCGAGGCGTTCGGCGAGGCTGTGCTCAAGCTCGCCGGCAAGCCGCTGCACGCCATCTGAGTCCGCTGCCCGACCCCACGACTGCAATAAGCTAGAACGCGTTCCCACGCTGTGAAGGAGACAAGCGCATGAGCGAATCCGTCAGCCTCCCGGCACTCGGCGAGAGTGTCACTGAGGGCACGGTCACCCGCTGGCTGAAGAATGTCGGCGACCGTGTCGAGGTCGACGAGCCGCTGCTCGAGGTCTCGACCGACAAGGTCGACACCGAGATCCCGTCGCCCGTGGCGGGTGTCATCGAGGCGATCCTCGTCCAGGAGGACGAGACCGTCGAGGTCGGCACCGCGCTCGTCACGATCGGTGACGGTTCGGGCGCTGCGGCGCCCGAGGCCGCTCCCGCGCCGGCCGAGGCTCCCGCCGCGCCCGAGGCTCCCGCCGCCGCACCCGAGCCGGTCGCCGCACCGCCGGCCGCCGAGCCCGCCGCTCCTGCGGCACCCGCCGCTCCTGCGGCACCCGCCGAGGTGCCGGCTGCGGCGCCCGCCGCTCCGGCAGCGCCCGCTGCTCCGGCGGCTCCGCCAGCCGCCCCGGCAGCGGCGCCTGCCGCTGCGGCGCCTGCTGCTCCGGCTGCACCGGCCGCTGCTCCCGCTGCCGCACCTGCCGCGCCGGCTGCTGCTCCCGCTGCCGCGCCGGCTGCACCCGCTGCACCGGCCACTGCTCCCGCCTCCGGTGCGCACGCGGGTCCGTCGGGCTACGTCACGCCGATCGTCCGCAAGCTCGCGAACGAGCAGGGCGTCGACCTCGCGAACGTCACCGGCACGGGCGTCGGCGGTCGCATCCGCAAGCAGGACGTCATCTCGGCGCAGACGGCTCCGGCCGCGGCGGCCGCCGCGCCGGCACGTCAGCCGCTCGAGACCTCACCGCTCCGCGGCACGACCGTTCCGATGACGCGCCTGCGCAAGGTCGTCGCCGAGCGCGCCGTCGTCTCGATGACCTCGACCGCGCAGCTCACCACCGTCGTCGAAGTGGACGTGACCCGCATCGCGCGCCTGCGTGATCGCGTCAAGGGCGAGTTCCTCGCGAAGACCGGCAACAAGCTGTCGTTCCTGCCCTTCTTCGGCCTCGCCGCGGCGGAGGCGCTCAAGGCGTACCCGATCATCAACTCCACGGTCGACGGCGACAGCATCGTCTACCCGGCCCAGGAGAACATGAGCATCGCGGTCGACACGGAGCGCGGCCTGCTCACCCCGGTCATCCGCAACGCGGGTGAGCTCGACATCGCAGGTCTCGCCGCCCAGATCGCCGATCTCGCCGAGCGGACCCGCAACAACCAGCTGAAGCCCGACGAGCTCGCCGGCGGCACGTTCACGCTCACGAACACCGGTTCGCGTGGTGCGCTGTTCGACACGCCGGTCGTCTTCCTCCCGCAGTCGGCCATCCTCGGCACGGGTGTCGTCGTCAAGCGCCCCGTCGTGGTCAGCCAGGACGGCGCGGACGCGATCGCCGTGCGTTCGATGGTGTACCTCGCGCTGTCGTACGACCACCGCATCATCGACGGCGCCGACGCCGCCCGCTTCCTGACGGCGGTCAAGGACCGTCTCGAGGAGGGTGCGTTCGAGGCCGACCTCGGCATCTAGTCGAACAGTTCCCGCAGTCGCCAACCGGCCTCGCCCCTCATCACGAGGAGCGAGGCCGGTTCGCGTTGCGGGTCGGCGTACGGGAGCTCGAGCAGCACGGCGTCGCCCATTTCGGCGCTCACGGAGAGTTGGTCGAGCGCGAAGCCGGGAACCTCCGGCACCTCGCCCTCGCGTGCCCGGGCGAGTGCCTCCCGGTCGGAGCGATCGAGCGCCGAGCCCGGCTGGTCGACCTGGTCGAGGCAGCCCGCGTCGATCGCGGCCAGGCACTCCTGCCGGAGCGTCATCAGCGCCACCGCCGCCGCCACCGGATCGACGAGGGCGTCTCCCTCCTCGGCGGCCGGTCCGTCGGAGTCCCGCTCGGTGCCGTGCGCCTCGTCAGCGCCGCCGGTCCCGCCCGTCGGCACTGCGGCCCGGCGCGCATCGGTTCGGCCGGACGACGCACTGTCGGTCGCGGTGACCGTCTCGCGATCCACGCCGCCGGCCTCCGCCGACGGCGGCACGAGGGTGAGCAGCAGCACGAGCGCCGCTCCGCCGGCGGCGGCACCGACCACCAGTGGGCGCCGCCGGCCCGCGATGAGTTCCCGCCATCTCCGTCGGGCGGCACCGGCACGGTCGGCGCCGGCCGAGCGCGCCACCGGCTCCACCGGCGGTATCGGCAGCTGCGCGAGCTCGCCGAGCGTGGCACGCCATCCACGCGCCCGGCTTCCAGCGGGGCGTTGCCGTTCGCGCGTCGCCTGCGACGTGACCGGGCCCGCCGTCGACATCATCGGTTCAGACGTCGACGGAGCGATCCGCGTCGGCAACGACCCTCGAGCCGCCGCGCCGACGTTCGTTCGCACGGGTGCGGCAGTGGCCGCGGCGAACAGCGCACGCTCGATCTCGCCTTCGGTGCGGGCGAACGGCCGGGACTCCGCCCCGGACCGTGCGATCGCAGCCGCGCGCTCGAACACTGCCGGTTGTCGCGTCGATCGCGCCACCTCCTCGATCAGCGCGCCCAGTCGCCGGTGGCTCTCGCGCAACAGCTCCGTGCGGGCGACGGCGGCGCCGGCGGCGTCGAGCGAACGCACGGCCCCGAGGCCGACGAGACGCGGCCTCCCGGTCTCGTCGATCATGACGTCGCTCGTCGTCATCCGCGTGTGCACGAATCCCGCGTCGGCGAGACCCGCCGCAGCCGCGACGAGCGGAGCGAGGATCGTGGTCGCCTCCCCCGGATCGAGCAGCCGTTCGCCGAGGAGATGCGCGAGCGTCGGCCCGGCGATGCGGTCGACCACGAGGACGCGCCGGCGATCATCGAGCACTGCGACGTCGACGAGCGTCGGCAGCGTGCCCGAGGCATCCGCCCCCATCACCGCGATCTCGGTGCCGATCTGATCGTCGTCGACCCCATCGCGGTACACCTTCACGGCGACCGGCCTGCGAGCCGTCGCACCGTCGGCACCTGCCGGCGACCCTGCACCGTCGACGGCGTCGACCGCGAGGTGCACCTCGGATCGATCCCCGGTCGCGACGCGGCGAAGCAGCCGGTAGCCGGCGACCCGACCGTCACCTGCCGCGGCGCCGTCGCTCGGCACGGGCGCGCCCTGCGCCCTGGTGGCCGCCGTCACGGCCGCGCTTCTCGCTTCACGTCTCATCCCGGCAGTCTCCACGGAGCTCGTGGCGCACGCGATCGAGCCGACGGATCGGATGCCCCGATGCGGCACCGCCACGGTTGGGGAGGACGAGTCGCCTAGACTGGCCGAATGCTCGACATCGTCGTCACGGGGCTAAGCGCCAACTCCGTGCCGTACATCGAGGGTCTCGACCTTCAGCGCGCCGTCCATCGCGCGGTCGTCGCGGGCGAACGCCCCGACACCGTCCTCCTCCTGGAGCACCCCTCCGTCTACACTGCCGGGAAGCGAACCGCTCCCGACGAACGGCCGACCGACGGGACACCCGTCATCGACGTCGACCGCGGCGGCAAGATCACCTGGCACGGTCCCGGCCAGCTCGTGGGGTATCCGATCATCCACCTCGCCGAGCCGGTCGACGTCGTCGGCTACGTGCGCCGACTCGAGGGCGTCCTCATCGACGTCCTCCAGGAGCTCGGCGTCGACGGACGCCGAGTCGACGGACGCTCCGGCGTCTGGGTCGGGTCGCCCGGGCTCGAGAACAAGATCGCCGCGATCGGCATCCGTGTCGCCGAGGGCGTCACGATGCACGGCTTCGCCCTCAACTGCTCGAACTCGCTCGAGCCGTACGAGCGGATCGTCGCCTGCGGAATCCGCGACGCCGGCGTGACCACGATCAGTCGCGAGCTCGGCCGCACGGTGACGCCCGCCGACCTGGTCGACGCCGTGGGCGCACGTCTGCGCGACGAGTTCGAGGAGGCGCTGGCCGCATGACCACCGCACCCGAGGGGCGCAGGATGCTGCGCCTCGAAGTCCGTAACGCCCAGACGCCGATCGAACGCAAGCCCGAGTGGATCAAGACCCGGGCGAAGATGGGTCCCGAATACCGCGCGCTGCAGTCGCTCGTGAAGAGCGAGGAACTGCACACGGTCTGCCAGGAGGCCGGCTGCCCCAACATCTACGAGTGCTGGGAGGACCGCGAGGCCACCTTCCTCATCGGCGGCTCGCAATGCACGCGGCGCTGCGACTTCTGCCAGATCGACACCGGCAAGCCGGCCGACTTCGACTCCGACGAGCCGCGCCGCGTCGGAGAGTCGGTCGTGCGAATGCAGCTGCGCTACTCGACCGTCACGGGCGTCGCCCGCGACGACCTGCCCGACGGCGGAGCCTGGCTCTACGCCGAGACGATCCGCGAGATCCACCGGCAGTCCCCCGGCACCGGTGTCGAGATCCTCGTGCCCGATTTCAACGGCGAGCCCGAGCTGCTGCAGCAGGTCTTCGACGCAGAGCCCGAGGTGTTCGCGCACAACGTCGAGACGGTGCCGCGCATCTTCAAGCGCATCCGCCCGGCGTTCCGCTACGAGCGCTCGCTCGACGTGATCACGCAGGGACGCGACGCAGGGCTCATCACGAAGTCCAACCTCATCCTCGGCATGGGCGAGGAGCGGTCAGAGATCACGCAGGCGCTGCACGACCTCCACGACGCCGGCACCGACATCATCACGGTCACGCAGTATCTGCGGCCGAGCCCGCGCCATCTGCCGGTCGCGCGCTGGGTGCGTCCGGAGGAGTTCCTCGAGATCAAGGCGGAGGCGGAGGAGATCGGCTTCCTCGGCGTGCTCTCGGGTCCGCTCGTGCGCTCGTCGTACCGCGCCGGACGGCTGTGGGCGCAGTCGATGCACGCGAAGGGCCGAGCACTCCCGCCCGGCCTCGCCCACCTCGCCGACACGTCGCTCGGCTTCGCCCAGGCCGTCGGCTGATCGACCGGTCGGCCCGACGACCTCGTCTTCGTCTGGGGCCGCTCGCTCCGCGCCCATCGCGGTCCGAGCGGCCTCCGGCCGCCGGTATCCTAGACACCATGGCACGCACGAAGGACGCATCGAAGGCTCAGAAGGAGCCGGGCCGGCTCAAGCAGATGTGGCAGGTCTTCCAGATGACCCGCCGCTACGACCCGACCGCGCAGTGGCTGATGCTCCTCGCGTTCCTCGTGCCGGTGCTCGCGGGCCTCGCGCTCGCCCTCTGGCTGAGCGAGGGCAACGGCTTCACGATCGCCCTCTGGATCGTCGCCGGCGTGCTCGCCGGCCTTCTGCTCGCACTCGTCGTCCTCGGCCGGCGTGCCGAGCGTGCCGCCTATGCCCAGATCGACGGGCAGCCGGGTGCCGTCGGCGCCGTGCTGCGCAGCGGCCTGCGCGGTGCATGGGTCGGCAACGAGATGCCGGTCGCCGTCAACGGCAAGACGCAGGACGCGGTGTACCGCGCGGTCGGCCGCGGCGGGGTCGCGCTCATCAGCGAAGGGCCGGCCACGCGCACGAAGCGCATGCTCGACGACGAGCAGCGCAAGGTCGCCCGCGTGCTGCCGAACGTGCCGATCACGCTCATCTCCGTCGGCCATGACGAGGGATCGATCGAGCTCTACAAGCTTCCGTCGACGTTGCGCAAGACCAAGAAGGCGCTCACGAAGCCCGAGGTGCTCGCCGTCACGAACCGCCTGAACTCGCTGCAGACGTCGCTGCCGATTCCCAAGGGCATCGACCCGATGAAGGTACGGCCCCAGCGCGGCAAGATGCGCTGAGCGCACACGCCGACCACGCGGCATCCGCTTCACGAAGCGGGTGCCGCTTCGTCGTTCACGGGCCGGATGGCTCGGAGCCGGTCACGCCCGGATGAGCACCGTTCCCGCGACCTTGTCGTGGAAGCCGCGCTGGTCGGAGTCCCACACGAGCGCCGGCACGACGATGAGGAGCAGGGCCGTGCGGACGACGGGCCGCCAGAGGCCGATCCAGCCGCCCTCGAGCGGGACGACGTGCATGCCGAGGAGCCGGTGCCCGATGCTCCCGCCGATCGTCGGGATGAACACGATCTGCAGGACGGCGAAGACGAGCGGCGTCACCCACGTGTACGCAACGGATTCGTACGGCGTGAAGAGCAGCGAGATGAGCATCGCGCTGCCCCAGTCGATGAAGATCGCCGCGATCCGACGGCCCGCCCGGCCGACCGACCCCCTCCCCTCTGCGGGGAGCCCGAGTCGTTCGCCGGGCCAGCGGCTGGGTTCGAGATCTCCGAAGGTCTGGGGTTTCGCGTCGGGCACCCCACGAGTCTACCGATCGGGCATGGGCGTAACATGGCCGAAACATTCCGGTCACGGTCGGGAAACGGCGTGCGGATACCGTCGCCGTTGGCTGTGCAAGTCCATCCGTTCCACCCGCCCCCTGGAGATCATCACATGTTCAGTGATTCGTCCGAAGTGCTCAAGTTCATCAAAGAGACCGATGTCAAGTTCCTCGACATCCGGTTCACCGACCTGCCCGGCGTGCAGCAGCACTTCAACATCCCGGCCTCCACGGTCGACGAGGAGTTCTTCACCGTCGGGCAGCTGTTCGACGGCTCCTCGATCCGCGGGTTCGCGAACATCCACGAGTCCGACATGCAGCTCATCCCCGACGTGTCGACCGCGTACATCGACGCGTTCCGCGCCGAGCGCACGCTGGTCATGGTGTTCGACATCTACAACCCCCGCAACGGTGAGATCTACGCGAAGGACCCGCGCCAGGTCGCGAAGAAGGCCGAGAAGTACCTCGCCTCGACCGGCATCGCCGACACGGCCTTCTTCGCCCCCGAGGCGGAGTTCTACATCTTCGACGACGTGCGCTACGAGGTGAACCAGCACTCGAGCTTCTACTCGGTCGACTCCGAGGAGGGCGCCTGGAACTCGGGCCGTGCCGAAGAGGGCGGCAACCTCGGCAACAAGACCCCCTACAAGGGCGGCTACTTCCCGGTCTCCCCCGTCGACAAGCAGGCCGACCTGCGCGACGACATCTGCCTGAAGCTCATCGACGCCGGGCTGATTCTCGAGCGTTCGCACCACGAGGTCGGCACGGGCGGCCAGGCCGAGATCAACTACCGCTTCGACACGATGGTGCACGCGGCCGACGACATCCTGAAGTTCAAGTACATCGTCAAGAACACCGCCGAGCAGTGGGGCAAGACGGCGACGTTCATGCCGAAGCCCCTCTTCGGCGACAACGGCTCGGGCATGCACACCCACCAGTCGCTCTGGAACGACGGCAAGCCGCTCTTCTACGACGAGGCCGGCTACGGCGGCCTCAGCGACATCGCGCGCTGGTACATCGGTGGCCTCCTCAAGCACGCCCCCGCTGTGCTCGCCTTCACGAACCCGACGGTGAACTCGTACCACCGCCTCGTCCCGGGCTTCGAGGCCCCGGTCAACCTCGTCTACTCGGCGGGCAACCGCTCGGCGTCGATCCGCATCCCGATCACGGGCACCAACCCCAAAGCGAAGCGCATCGAGTTCCGCGCGCCGGATGCCTCGGGCAACCCGTACCTCGCGTTCGCCGCGCAGCTCATGGCCGGCCTCGACGGCATCAAGAACCGCATCGAGCCGCACGAGCCGGTCGACAAGGACCTCTACGAGCTCCCGCCCGAGGAGGCCAAGGCCATTCCCCAGGTGCCGGGATCGCTCGGCGAGGCGCTGGCCGCGCTCGAGGCCGACCACGACTTCCTCCTCGAGGGCGGGGTGTTCACGAAGGAGCTCATCGAGACCTGGATCGACTACAAGCGCGAGAAGGAGCTCAAGCCCCTCGCGCAGCGGCCGCACCCGTTCGAGTTCGAGCTTTACTACGGCGTCTGATCACCCGCAGCCCCCTGCTGCCAACGAAGGGCCGTCCCGCGCAAGCGGGGCGGCCCTTCTCGTGCATTCCGACCCCGAGGAAGCCGTTCGGATTCCACGTGGCGGGCGTGCGATCGCACGGCGCTGCTCGCGTCGTCAGACGGTCGGTTCGCGCTTCGGCTCGAGGCCGTAGAAGCCCCGTTCGAACACCGCACGAGACCGCCGGGTGAGTTGCAGGTAGTCGTGCTCGAGTTGCGTCGCCGAGCCCGCCGGGTAGCCCATGATGCGGGCGACGCCCTCGAGCTGCGAACGTTCGACGGGCAGCACGTCGGTCGTCTTGTCGAGCCAGAGGGTGAGCGCCGAGCGGGCCCGCGAGGCGAACACCCACGCCGCCCGGAGCGTCTCGGCATCGGCACGATCGATGAGTCCCGCCTCGGTCGAGGCGTCGAGCGCGCGGAGCGTCGACGTCGTGCGCAACGACGCGATCTCCGCGCCGTGCTGCAGCTGCACGAGCTGCACGAACCACTCGACGTCGGAGATCGAGCCGCGGCCGAGCTTCAGGTGGCGGGTCGGGTCGGCCCCCTGCGGAAGCCGTTCGTTCTCGACGCGCGCCTTGATGCGCTTGACCTCGCGGACCTCCTGCTCACCGATCTCGCTCGGATAGCGGACGGTGTCGGCGAGCTCGGTGAAGTCGTCGATCAGTGCGCGGTCGCCGGCGACGCCACGCGCCCGCAGGAGCGCCTGCGCCTCCCACGTGAGCGACCAGCGCGAGTAGTAGGCGCGGTAGGCGTCGAGCGATCGGGCGACGACGCCGTTGCGCCCCTCGGGCCGGAGGTCGGCATCGAGCTCGAACGGCAGCCGCGCATCCTCTGAGAGTCGCACGAGCTCGCTCACGATGCGCAGCGCGCGGGAATGCGCTGCATCGGGCTCTGCGCCCTGAGCGCGATACACGTAGATGATGTCGGCATCGGAGCCGATGCCGAGCTCCCGGCCGCCGAAGCGGCCCATGCCGATCACCGCGAACTCGATGCCGTCGGACTCGCCGCCCCGTATCGCCGCGACAAGCGCGGCGATGTGGTTCTCGGTGAGATCGGTGAGCCCGTGCCCGAGCTCTTCGACGGTCGTGACGTCGAGGATGCCGGCCAACGCGAGGCGCAGCATCTCGCGGCGCCGGATGGCGCGGAAGATCTTCGCCGCGTCGTCGGACTCGCCGTGACGTCGGAGCACGGCGCGCGTCTCGTCCTGGAGTGCGGCGAGCGAGCGGGGTCGAAGCTCCTCGAGGTCCTCGAGCCAGGCGACCGCCTCGGGTGTGCGCTCGAGGAGTTCGGCGGCATAGCGCGACCCCGACAGGACCCGGGTGAGCCGAAGCGCCGCGTCGGACGAGTCGCGCAGCAGCCGAAGGTACCAGTGCGTCGTCCCGAGCGTGTCGCTCAGGCGGCGGAAGGAGAGGAGCCCGAAATCGGGATCGGTCCCCTCAGCGAACCACGAGATGAGCACGGGCATCAGGTGTCGCTGGATCGTCGCCCGCCGCGAGAGGCCCGACGTCAGCGCGGCGATGTGCGCCAGCGCACCGCGAGGATCGCGGAACCCGATGGCGGCGAGCCTCGCCTCCGCCTGCGCACTGGTGAGCTCGAGGCCCGACGCGGGCAGCGCGGCCACCGCCGACAGCAGCGGCCGGTAGAAGAGGCGCTGGTGGAGACCGCGCACCCGCTGCCGCGTCGACTGCCAGACGCGGGTCAGCTCGGCGGCGTCGCGTCCGAGCCCAGACGCCCGAGCGAGGATGCGCAGGCTGTCGGCGTCTCGCGGCATCAGGTGCGTTCGTCGAAGGCGTTCGAGCTGCAGCCGATGCTCGAGCACGCGGAGCACCCGGTAGTCGCGGGAGAACTCCCCCGCCTCCTCGCGACCGACGTATCCTGCCTCGGCGAGGGCCGTGAGGGCGAGCAGGGTGCCGCCCTGCCGGATCGAATCATCGGTCGCGCCGTGCACGAGCTGCAGCAGCTGCACGGTGAACTCGATGTCGCGCAGGCCACCTGGACCGAGCTTCAACTGGACATCCACCTCGTCGGCCGGGATGTGCTCGGTGACCCGCTCGCGCATGCGCTGCACCGACTCGACGAAGCCCTCCCGGCTCGAGCTCGACCACACCATCGGCTCGACGCCGGCCGTGTATCGGCCGCCGAGTTCGAGGTCCCCCGCGAGCGGGCGCGCCTTCAGCAGCGCCTGGAACTCCCAGCTCTTCGCCCAGCGCTCGTAGTACTGGAGGTGCGAGTCGAGCGTGCGTACGAGCGCCCCGTCCTTGCCCTCCGGGCGCAGGTTCGGATCGACCTCCCACAGCGGCGGCTCGATGCCGGGCTCGCCGATCAATCGCATGGTCACCATCGCGAGACGCGTCGCGATCTCGACGGCGCGCGGAGTCGACACCGCCTGCTCGTCAGCGGATTCGGCGACGAAGATGACATCGACATCGCTCACGTAGTTCAGCTCGCGGGCGCCGGCCTTGCCCATGCCGATGACGGCGAGCCGCGTCGCCGCGACCTCCGCCGCGGGATACCGGCCGGGCGCGGCGGGGGCGCCCTCGTCGCGCGCGACGATCCGGCGTGCACCGGCGAGGGCGGCGTCCAGGGCGGCGCCGGCGAGGTCGGCGAGCCCCGCCGAGACGGACTCGACGACGTCGACCGCGTCGTGCCGGGTGAGGTCGTAGACGGCCACGCCGGCGAGCAGCCGGCGATATCGCACGCGGATCGCCGCAGCCAGCGCGTCGGGATCGTCGACGCGCTCGGGCGCGAGTCCGTCGACCGCTGCGAGCAGCGAGGATCGCGCCTCGGTGCTCGTGGGCGGCGGCGCCGGCACCGCCTGCAGCAGCGCGATCTCGGCGGGATGGCGGTTCAGGAAGTCGGCGAGACCCCGCGATGCGCCCACCAGTCGGGCGAGTCGCTCGGCCGCCGCGGGTTCGTCGAGCACCGCGGCGACCTCCGCAGGCGCCCGGTCGTGCAGGCGGCGGAACTCGATCAGCGCCGAGTCGGGGTCGGCCGCTGCGCCCAGCGCCGCGAGGAGCGCCTCGCCATCGACCCCGGTCGCCGCCGCGAGCTCCCCGAGGCGCGTCGACGCCCGGTCGAGGTCGTCGAAGCCGGCACGTGCGAGTCGGCCGAGCGTCGGCGCCTGTCGAGACATCCGGCGGTCAGAGGATCTCGAGATTGCGGTGCAGCTCGAAGGGCGTGACCTGCGAGCGGTAGTCGCGCCACTCGGCCCGCTTGTTCGCGAGCACGTAGTTGTAGACCTGCTCGCCGAGCGTCTCGGCGACGAGTTCGGAACCCTCCATGTACTCGATCGCGTGATCGAGGCTCGCCGGCAGCGGATGGTAGCCGAGCGCGCGGCGCTCGCTGTCGGTGAGCGCCCACACGTCGTCCTCCGCCTCGGACGGCAGCTCGTAGCCCTCCTCGATGCCCTTCATGCCGGCTGCGAGCAGCAGGGAGAAGGCGAGGTACGGGTTCGCCGCCGAGTCGATCGCGCGATACTCGACTCGCGCGCTCTGACCCTTGTTCGGCTTGTAGAGCGGAACGCGCACGAGCGCCGAGCGGTTGTTGTGGCCCCAGCAGATGAAGCTCGGTGCCTCGTCGCCGCCCCACAGCCGCTTGTAGGAGTTCACGAACTGATTCGTCACGGCCGAGATCTCGTTCGCGTGGCGCAGCAGGCCGGCGATGAACTGACGACCGATCTTCGACAGCTGGTACTGCGCGCCGGGCTCGTAGAACGCGTTCGTGTCGCCCTCGAAGAGCGACAGGTGCGTGTGCATGCCCGATCCGGGGTACTGCGAGAAGGGCTTCGGCATGAACGTCGCGTAGACGCCCTGCTCGATCGCGACCTCCTTGACGACGGTGCGGAACGTCATGATGTTGTCGGCCGTCGTGAGGGCGTCGGCATAGCGGAGGTCGATCTCGTTCTGGCCGGGGCCCGCCTCGTGGTGGCTGAACTCGACCGAGATGCCGAGGTCTTCGAGCATGCGCACCGAGCGGCGGCGGAAGTCGTGCGCCGTGCCGCCGGGGACGTTGTCGAAGTACCCGGCCGAGTCGACGGGGATCGGCCCCTCGTCGCCGAACTTCGACGAGCGCAGCAGGTAGAACTCGATCTCGGGATGCGTGTAGAAGGTGAACCCGCGATCGGCGGCGCGCTCGAGGGTGCGCTTCAGCACGTTGCGCGGGTCGGCGACCGCCGGCTCGCCGTCGGGCGTGGTGATGTCGCAGAACATGCGACCGGTCGGGTCCACATCGCCCCGCCAGGGCAGCGTCTGGAACGTCGACGGGTCGGGGTAGGCCAGCAGGTCGGACTCGTACGTGCGGCTCAGGCCCTCGATCGCCGAGCCGTCGAACCCGATGCCCTCGGTGAACGCACCCTCGACCTCGGCCGGTGCGATCGCGACCGACTTCAGGGTGCCGACGACGTCGGTGAACCAGAGCCTGACGAACTTGACCCCCCGCTCCTCGATCGTGCGAAGAACGAAGTCGCGCTGCTTATCCATCCACACCCTCTCTCGCAGATCCCAGCGTACCGGCACCGGCCGCCGCAGGGCGGCCTCGCGGCAGCCGATCGGGCTCGGCCGATGTGCGAGGATTGCGGCATGTCAGGCGAGCCCCAGACCTCAGCATCCGACACCTCCGCCCCGACCGGCGCGGCCTCCGACGCCACGGCGGAGCTGAACCCCTACGGCGGCGCCTCCGCGACCGGCGGTCCGAAGCGGGTGCGCACCCGCCACTTCCAGAACGCGAAGCGCAACGGCATCAAGATCACCGGGCTCACGAGCTACGACCAGCTCACGGCGCACATCTTCGACGAGGCGGGCATCGACTTCCTGCTCGTCGGCGACTCGGCCGGCAACAACGTGCTCGGCTACGAGACGACGCTTCCGGTCAAGGTCGACGACCTCATCCCGCTGACGCGCGCCGTCGCCGGGGCGGTCAAGCGGGCCTTCGTGATCGCCGACATGCCGTTCGGCTCGTACGAGAACGGCCCCGAGGACGCACTGCACACCGCCGTGCGATTCATGAAGGAGACCGGGGCGCACGCCGTCAAGCTCGAGGGCGGGGAGCGCAGCGCCAAGCAGATCCGGCGCATCGTGAACGCCGGCATCCCGGTGATGGCGCACATCGGCTACACCCCGCAGAGCGAGCACGGGCTCGGCGGCCACGTCATCCAGGGACGCGGCGAGGGCCTCGACCAGCTGCTCGCAGATGCCCGGGCCGTGCAGGATGCCGGCGCGTTCGCCGTCGTGCTCGAGATGGTGCCGGCCGAAGCGGCCCGCCAGGTCACCGAGCTCCTCGACATCCCGACCATCAGCGTCGGCGCCGGTCCGCACACCGACGGCCAGCTGCTCGTCTGGACCGACTGGGCCGGCCTCACCACCGGCCGGGTGCCGCGGTTCGTCAAGAAGTATGCGGATCTCGCCGGCGTGCTCAGTGCGGCGGCCAACGAGTGGCGCGCCGACGTCGAGTCGGGGGCGTATCCGACCGCGGAGCACTCGTTCGAGTGACCCGCTGATCAGTCGTCGGCCGCGTCCTCCTCGGCCCACTTCGCACTGTTCGCGCGAAGGATCTCGAGCGCCCGCTCGGCCTCTTCCCGCGTCTCGAAGGGGCCGACCCGGTCGACCGACTGCGAGACGAACCCCTGTTCGACCGCACCGGTCTTGAGGTTGTACCAGAACATGTGCTCGACGTCCTCGGTCATAGGCTGATCCTATGCCCAAAGACGCCGCCGGCCACCTGATCCCCGGACGACTCTCACCGGCGCGCGCCGTGCCCGCCGGCATCGCCCGGCCCGAGTACGTGGGCCGTCGTGCACCCGCCCCGAACCCGGGCGGCGACCGGTACGCACCCGACGAGGTCGAGCGCATCCGGGCCGCCGGCCGCATCGCGGCCGGCGCGATCGAGGAGGCCGCGGCGGCCATCCGCCCGGGCGTCACGACCGACGAGCTCGACCGCATCGTGCACGAGTACGTCACGGGCCACGGGGCGTACCCGTCGACCCTCGGCTACCGCGGCTATCCGAAGTCGAGCTGCACCTCGGTCAACGAGGTCATCTGCCACGGCATCCCCGACGACACCGTGCTCGTCGACGGCGATCTCGTGAACCTCGACGTCACCGCCTTCCTCGACGGCATGCACGGCGACCTCAACCACACGTTCCTCGTCGGCGACGCCGGCGAGGAGGCCGCGCTGCTCGTCGATCGCACGCGCGAGGCACTCGCACGAGGCATCCGCGCCGTCGCGCCCGGCCGTCAGGTGAACGTGATCGGGCGCGCGATCGAGGCGTACGCCAGGCGTTTCGGCTACGGCGTCGTGCGCGACTACACGGGGCACGGGGTGGGCCGTGCGTTCCATACCGGGCTCGTGATCCCCCACTTCGACGACCCGAGCGCGACGACGGTCATCGAGGAGGGCATGGTGTTCACCATCGAGCCGATGCTCACGCTCGGCACCGTCGAATGGGATGTCTGGGCCGACGATTGGACGGTCGTCACCCGCGACCGTTCCCTCACCGCCCAGTTCGAGCACACGCTCGTCGTCACCGACCGCGGCGCCGAGATCCTCACCCTCCCGTGACGCATCCGGCCTGAGCGTTCGCCGCACGGCACCGCGATAGTGTGAGCGCATGGCCACGGAACTCGCGATCGGCATCGACATCGGCGGCACGGGGATCAAGGGAGCAGTCGTCGACCTCGGCGAGGGCACCCTCGTCTCCGACCGCATCAAGGTCAAGACGCCCGAGGGCGGCCGTCCCGCCGACATCCTGACCGCGACCACCGAGCTGCTCGACCGGCTCTCGGCCGACTTCGACGAGTCGCTGCCGCTCGGCGTCTGCTTCCCGGCGATCGTCAAGCGCGGTCGCACCCTGTCGGCTGCGAACATCTCGCGCGAGTGGATCGGACTGCCTGCCGAGGAGCTCTTCGAGGAGACCTTCGGCCGCGAGATCCACTTCATCAACGACGCGGATGCCGCCGGCTACGCCGAGTCGCGCTACGGTGCGGCGGTCGACGCCGATGGGCTCGTCATCCTCACGACGCTCGGAACGGGCATCGGGTCCGCGTTCCTCTACGACGGCGTGCTGGTTCCGAACACCGAACTCGGGCACATCGAGCTCGACGGCACCGAGGCCGAGAAGCGCGCGGCGTACTCCGCGATGGAGCGCGAGTCGCTCGACTGGGCGTCGTGGGCCGCCCGCCTGCAGCGGTTCTACGCGCACATCGAGTTCATCTTCTCGCCCGACCTGTTCGTCGTCGGCGGCGGCGTGTCGAAGCACCACGAGCAGTTCCTGCCGCTGCTCGACCTGAAGACGCCGATCGTACCCGCCCGCCACCGCAACAACGCCGGCATCATCGGGGCCGCGTCGCTCGCGGCGAAATGACCGTGTGGTGCAACGCCGCCCGCGATCGCCGGCGCGATCACCGGAGTCGGCGCCACGCCTCGTGGTGCGAGCGGGCCGGCTGATACGCCGGGTTCTGTTCACCGCGAGCCTTGCGTCTCGCGGCTGGACGGCCATCTCTCTCGGGGCCACGTCGCCGTGACCCTCCAGCGGTCTACCCGGGAACGGGACGGGCAGCCCCATGGTTCCCTGTCTGACCTTGCTCCGGACGAGGTTTACCGAGCCGGCCGGGTCACCCCGGCCGCTGGTGGGCTCTTACCCCACCGTTTCACCCTTACCGCCCGCTCGCGCGGGAGGCGGTCTGCTTTCTGTGGCACTGTCTCGCGGGTCGCCCCGGGTGGGTGTTACCCACCGTCCTGCCCTGTGGAGCCCGGACGTTCCTCGGCGCACGGGGTGAACCGTGCGACGCGACCGTCTTGCCGACCCACTCGCCCCTGAAGTCTACCGTCAGAGCCCCGACTCGTCGGTGCGCACGAGGATGCGGTCGCACTCGGGGCACTGCACGACGTCGTCGGGCGCGGACCGACGCACCGACTCGAGGTCGGAGCCGGTGAGCGTCATCGTGCACCCGCCGCAGGTGCGCTGGCGCAGGAGGGCCGCGCCGACGCCGGCGCCGCGCGTGCGACGCTGCTCGTAGAAGGCGAGGAGTTCGGCGGGGACGCCCGACGCGACGACCTCCCGATCGCGCTCGGCCTGCTCGCGCTCGACGGTGATGCCGCCCGCTGCGGCATCGCGCTCGGCCTCGAGCTCGGCGACCTCGGATTCGATGGCGGCGCGCTGCAGGTCGATGCTCGAGACGACGACCTCGGCCTCCTCGACCCGCTCCATCACGACGAGCTCCTGGTCTTCGAGGTCGCCGCGCCGCTTGGCGAGGGAGGCGAGCTCCGCCTCGAGCGCCTGCACGTCCTTCACCGACGAGGTGTGCTGCAGCCGGTCCGAGTCGCGGGCGATACGGGCCTCGACGACGGCGACATCGGACTCGAGCCGGGCGAGCTCCGTCTTCGCGTCCTCGAGCGTGCCGATCGCCTCAGCACGGGTGCCGCGCACCGCCGTCTCGCGCTTGGCGAGCTCGGCGAGCTGCGCGGTCTGCGGCAGGACGCCGAGCCGGTGCGCGAGCTGCTGGATGCGGGTGTCGATCGACTGGAGCCGCAGCAGTTCCTGCTGGTCGGCGGGCGTGGCCTTCACGTGGTGCTCCTCGCGGGGGTCTGGGCTGGACTCGTCATCATTGCACGACCTGGAAGTCCCATGGGTCGGTGCGCAGCTCGCTCACGACGATCTCGAGCCCCGGCAGGGCCGCGCGCAGCTCGGCGGCGGCGACGTCCAGCCAGAGCCACTCGCTCGCCCAGTGCGAGACGTCGACGAGCGCGGGTCCGCCGCCGAGCGCGGCCTGCTCGCGCGCCTCGGAGGCGGGATGGTGGCGCAGGTCGGCGGTGACGTAGACGTCGGCCGCACGTACCGCAGGGTGCCCGAGCAGCGAATCGCCGGCCCCGCCGCAGACCGCGACCGTCTCGACCGGGTCGTCGAATCCGCCGGCAGCACGCACGCCGGTCGCGGTCGCCGGGAGGAGCTCGGCGATGCGTCGCGCGAGACGGCCGAGCGTGGTCGGCTCGGTCAGGCGACCGACCCGGCCGAGCCCCGTGTCACCGTCGTCGGATGCCTCGATCGGGCGCTGCTCGGCGAGGCCGAGCCGATCGGCAAGCACTGCGCTCGTGCCGGTCGCGACGACGTCCGCGTTCGTGTGCGCCGCGAGCAGGGCGCAGTCGGCGCGGATGAGCCGGGCGAGCAGCGCGCCCTTGTAGCGGTCCTCTGCGACCGTCGTGACGCCCCGCAGCAGCAGCGGATGGTGCGCGATCAGCAGGTCGGCGCCGGAGGCCACGGCTTCGTCGACCGTCGCGGCGACCGCGTCGACGGCCAGCAGCACCCGCCGCACGGGCGCGTCGAGAGCGCCGGAGACGAGCCCCGAGGCATCCCACGCCTCGGTGCCGGCCGCGGGCCAGAGGCGTTCGGTGACGGCGAGCACATCGGCGAGGACCAGCGACATGTGGGCCCTGCCGGGCTCGAACCGACGACATCCACGGTGTAAACGTGGCGCTCTACCAACTGAGCTAAAGGCCCTCGCGCCGCACGCGGCGCAGGCTCATCGTATCCGAGCGGCCGGGCGGCGCGGCATCCCGCCGGGTCAGGCGGCCCTTCGCAGCGAAGCGAGCGCCTCGCGGTACCGCTCGAGCGGACGCGCCTCGCCCTTCGGCGTGGCGAAACTGTCGACCACCACGCCGTCGTCGTCGATGAGGAAGGTCGCGCGTGCCGCGACGCCGTGCTCGGCGTCGAACGCGCCGTACGCCGCGGCGACCTCGCCGTGCGGCCAGAAGTCGGCGAGCAGGCGGAACCCGTAGCCCTGCGCCTCGCTCCACGCCCGGAGCGTGTGCTTGGAGTCGACCGACACGCCGATGAGCTCGACCGACTCGTCGGCGAACATCGCGAAGTTGTCGCGCAGCTCGCACAGCTCGCCCTGGCAGATGCCCGAGAAGGCCAGAGGGAAGAACACGAGCACGACCGGTCGCCGGCCGCGGAAGTCGGCGAGCCGCACGGTCTGCCCGTGCTGGTCGACGAGGTCGAAGTCGGGCGCGACGGCACCAGGGGCGAGGATCATGGACGGGGACCTCCGATCGGAACGGCCCATCATCGTACCGCCCCCGATTCCCGACGAGACTCATTAGGATGGCGGGGTGCCATGCGACCGCGAGGCGGTCAGCCTCGGCGTGCGCACGTCCACACCACGCAGGTGATCCCTGCAGAGAAGAGAGGTCGAGTGTGACTGTCAACGACCAGGATCCTTACTCGGTCGAGGCGATGGACTCGGATCCCGAGGAGACGAACGAATGGGCGGAGTCGCTCGACTCGCTCGTCGCCGAGAAGGGCCACCAGCGGGCGCGTGAGATCATGCTCAGCCTGCTGAAGCGCTCGAAGGAGCTGCACCTCGGCGTGCCGATGGTGCCCACCACCGACTACCTGAACACGATCGCGCCCGAGAACGAGCCGGAGTTCCCGGGCGACGAGGAGACCGAGCGCCGCTATCGCGCGTGGATCCGCTGGAACGCCGCCATGCTCGTGCACCGCGCGCAGCGTCCCGGCATCGGCGTCGGCGGGCACATCTCGACCTACGCGTCGAGCGCCGCCCTGTACGAGGTCGGCTTCAACCACTTCTTCCGCGGGCAGGACCACCCCGGCGGCGGCGACCAGGTCTTCTACCAGGGTCACGCCTCCCCCGGCATGTACGCACGCGCGTTCCTCGAGGGCCGTCTCTCGAGCGACCAGCTCGACGGCTTCCGCCAGGAGAAGTCGCACGCCCCGAACGGCCTCTCGAGCTACCCGCACCCGCGGCTCATGCCCGAGTTCTGGCAGTTCCCGACCGTGTCGATGGGTCTCGGCCCGATCAACGCGATCTACCAGGCGCAGCTCAACAAGTACCTCACCAACCGCGGCATCAAGGACGCCTCCGACCAGCACGTCTGGGCGTTCCTGGGCGACGGCGAGATGGACGAGGTCGAGAGCCGCGGCCAGCTCCAGGTCGCCGCGAACGAGGGCCTCGACAACCTCACGTTCGTCATCAACTGCAACCTCCAGCGGCTCGACGGCCCGGTGCGCGGCAACGGCAAGATCATCCAGGAGCTCGAGAGCTTCTTCCGCGGTGCGGGCTGGAACGTGATCAAGGTCATCTGGGGTCGCGAGTGGGACTCGCTGCTCGCGAACGACCACGAGGGCGCGCTCCGCAACCTCATGAACGTCACCCCCGACGGCGACTACCAGACGTACAAGGCCGAGTCGGGCGCCTACGTGCGGGAGAACTTCTTCGGCCGCGACCCCCGCGCCCTCGAGCTCGTGAAAGACCTGAGCGACGACGAGATCTGGGGCCTCAAGCGCGGCGGCCACGACTACCGCAAGGTGTACGCGGCGTTCAAGGCCGCGGTCGAGCACAAGGGCCAGCCCACCGTCATCCTCGCGAAGACCATCAAGGGCTACGGACTCGGTCCCGCCTTCGAGGGTCGCAACGCGACCCACCAGATGAAGAAGATGACGCTGGACAACCTGAAGACGTTCCGCGACTCGATGCGCATCCCGATCACGGACTCGCAGCTCGAGGAGAACCCCTACCTGCCGCCGTACTACAACCCGGGTGAGACCGACCCGGCGATCCAGTACCTGCACGAGCGGCGTCGCGCACTCGGCGGCTACACGCCCGAGCGCCGCGCGAAGTACACGCAGATCACGTTGCCCGACGAGTCGGCCTACGCGATCGCGAAGAAGGGCTCGGGCACGCAGGAGATCGCGACGACCATGGCGTTCGTGCGACTCCTGAAGGACCTGATCCGCTCGAAGGACTTCGGCCACCGCATCGTGCCGATCATCCCCGACGAGGCGCGCACCTTCGGCATCGACGCGTTCTTCCCGACCGCGAAGATCTACAACCCGAACGGCCAGCACTACACGTCGGTCGACCGCGAGCTGCTGCTGGCGTACAAGGAGAGCCCGCAGGGGCAGATCGTGCACGTCGGCATCAACGAGGCCGGCGCACTCGCCGCGTTCACCAACGTGGGCACGTCGTACTCGACGCAGGGCGAGCCGCTGATCCCGATCTACGTGTTCTACTCGATGTTCGGGTTCCAGCGCACGGGCGACGCGATGTGGGCCGCCGGCGACCAGATGGCGCGCGGCTTCATCATCGGCGCGACCGCCGGGCGCACGACGCTCACGGGTGAGGGCCTCCAGCACGCCGACGGTCACTCGCCGCTCCTCGCAGCGACGAACCCCGCGGTCGTCTCGTACGACCCCGCGTACGGCTACGAGATCGGGCACATCATGCGTTCGGGCCTCGAGCGCATGTACGGCGGCCAGCACGCCGACCCGAACGTCATGTACTACCTCACGGTGTACAACGAGCCGATCGTGCAGCCGGCCGAGCCCGAGGGCGTCGACGTCGACGGCATCGTCCGCGGCATCCACCGCCTCTCGGAGTCCGGTGCCGCCGGCCCGAAGGCCCAGCTGCTCGCCTCGGGTGTCGCCGTGCCGTGGATCCTCGAGGCGCAGCAGCTCCTCGCGGACGACTGGGGCGTGTCGGCGGACATCTGGAGCGTGACCAGCTGGTCCGAGCTCCGCCGTGACGGCGTCGCCGCCGACGAGCACAACTTCCTCAACCCCGACGCCGAGCGGCAGGTCCCGTACCTGACGCAGAAGCTCGGCGGGGCCCAGGGTCCGTTCGTGGCCGTCTCCGACTACGCGCACGCGGTGCCCGACCAGATCCGCGCCTACGTGCCCGGTCAGTACGCGACGCTCGGCGCAGACGACTTCGGCTTCTCCGACACGCGCGCGGCGGCCCGTCGCTTCTTCAAGATCGACGGCCCGTCGGTCGTCGTGCGCACACTCGAGCTGCTCGCCGACCGAGGCGAGGTCGACCGCTCGTTGCCGGCCCAGGCGATCGAGAAGTACCGGTTGCACGACGTGAACGCCGGTACGACCGGATCGGCCGGCGGCGAGAGCTAGCGGGCGCGAGGTGGCGACGAGGCCGAAGACGAAGGCGGAGACGCTCGCATGGTTGCGCACCATCGCGGGTGAGCTCGCGACTGCGACGCTCAAGCGACTCGAGGACACGTTGCCGTGGTACGGCGACATGCCCCCGAGCCGCCGTTCCGCTGTCGGCCTCGTCGCCCAAGCCGGCATCTCGTCGTTCATCGCGTGGTTCGACGACCCCCGGTCGACGCCCTGGATCGCCGCCGACGTGTTCGGCGCCGCGCCGCGGGAGCTCCTGCGGTCGGTGAGCCTGCAGCAGACGCTGCAACTCATCCGGGTGACGGTCGAGGTCGTCGAGGAACGGGTGAAGGACGGCGGCGAGCCGCTCCGCGAGGCGATCCTGCTGTACTCGCGTGAGATCGCGTTCGCGGCAGCCGACGTCTACGCCCGCGCCGCCGAGGCGCGCGGCCTGTGGGACGCCCGGCTCGAGGCCCTCGTCGTCGACTCCATCCTCTCCGGCGAGTCCGACGACGAGCTTCCGAGCCGCATCGCCGCCCTCGGCTGGCACGGTCACGGCGAGGTGGCCGTGCTCGTCGGCACGGCGCCGAAGCAGCTCGACGTCGACCACGTGCGCCGCGCCGCCCGGCACATGCACGCCGACGTGCTCATCGGCGTGCAGGGCAATCGCCTCGTACTCGTGATCGGCCGGGCCGACCCCCTCTCCCCCGACGGCGAGGAGTCGATCGGCACCTCGCCCGCCCTCACGTTCATGGAGATCGCGGCGCAGCTCGAGCCGCACTTCGGTCCCGGCCATCTCGTGCTCGGGCACGCCGTGCCGAACCTCGTCGACGCGTCGAAGAGCGCGAAGGCGGCGCTCGCCGGGTTCGCGGTGGCCCGGTCGTGGCGGCACGCGCCGCGACCCGTGCACGCCGACGACCTGCTACCCGAGCGCGCGCTCGCGGGCGACCCGCTCGCGCGTGCGACGCTCGTCCACCGCATCTACCGCCCCCTGCAGGCGCACTCGACCGAGCTGCTGACGACGCTCTGGAGCTACCTCGACAACGGCCGGTCGCTCGAGGCGACCGCCCGGGAGCTCTTCGTGCACCCCAACACGGTGAGGTACCGGCTGAAGCGCGTCTCCGACGTCATCGGCTGGGATGCCACGGGCGCACGCGAGGCGCTCATCCTCCAGTCGGCGCTCATCATCGGATCGATGAGCGACCACGAGCACGCCCCGCGACGACCATCCTGAACCGGCCCAAGCATGGCCGTGGCATCGCGACGCTGTGCAGTCGATACAACGGTTGTGCGAAGAGCTTGTGGCGTGTGCACACCACAGTTCGTCCTGTGATTGGCAGACTGGGGTGGTGATCGTCGTCGTCTGCCCTGGACAGGGCTCTCAGACCCCCGGATTCCTCACCCCCTGGCTCGCAGAACCCGGCTTCGCCGAGCGCCTCGACGCGCTCTCGGCCGCCGCGGGCATCGACCTGGCCGCGCACGGCACGGTGAGCGACGCCGACACCATCCGCGACACCGCGGTCGCGCAGCCGCTCATCGTTGCGGCCGGCCTGCTCACGCTCGACGCGTTGCTCGACGACGGGCGTGCAGAGCGAATCGGCGGGATCGCCGGACACTCGGTCGGCGAGATCACGGCGGCCGCCGGGGCCGGCGTGCTGACCGGCACCGAGGCGATCGGCTTCGTCGCCGAGCGCGGCCGCGCGATGGCCGAGGCCGCTGCGCTCGAGCCGACCGGGATGAGCGCCGTGCTCGGCGGCGACGAGGCCGATCTGCTCGCGCGCCTCGCCGAGCTCGGCCTCGAACCCGCGAACTTCAACGGCGGCGGGCAGATCGTCGTCGCCGGCGCGGTCGACGCCCTCGAGCAGCTGAAGGCCGAGCCGCCGGCCGGCGCACGGGTCATTCCGCTGCAGGTCGCCGGCGCGTTCCACACCCGGTACATGCGACCCGCCGTCGAGCGCCTCGCCGAGGTCGCCGAGCGGCTCTCCCCCGCCGACCCCGCCCTGCCGATCTGGACGAACCGCGACGGCAGCACGGTCGCCTCCGGCACCGAGTTCCTCGAACTCCTCGTCGGGCAGGTCTCGTCGCCCGTGCGCTGGGACCGCTGCATGGAGTCGTTCGCCGAAGCGGGCGTCTCCGGCATCATCGAGCTCGCACCCGCCGGCGCGCTCGTCGGTCTCGCCAAGCGCGGCCTCAAGGGCGTGCCGACGGTCGCCGTGAAGACTCCCGACGACCTCGCCGCCGCCATCGAGCTCATCGACCAGGCCGCCTGAGCCGCCGCCCCCGCGAACGGAGAAAGCCGAGCATGACGAGACCAACCCTCCAGCAGTCGCACGGACCCGCCTACACGCGCATCTACGCACTCGGTGCTGCGCGCGGCGCGAACGCGGTGCCGAACGACGACCTCGTCGGCCCGATCGACTCGTCCGACGAGTGGATCCAGCAGCGCACCGGCATCGTGACCCGCACCCGCGCCGACGCCGACGTGTCGGCGCTCGACCTCGCGACGGCCGCGGCGACCGAGGCCATCGAACGCTCGGGCGTCGCCCCCGAGCTCGTCGACCTCGTCATCATCGCGACGATCTCGAACGTGCAGCAGACCCCGTCGATGGCTGCGGTCGTCGCCGATCGGGTCGGGGCGAACCCCGCCGCCGCCTACGACACGAACGCCGCATGCGCCGGCTACGCCTACGCGGTGGCCCAGGCCGACGCCCTCATCCGCGCCGGCGCGGCGCACTACGCGCTCGTGATCGGCGCAGAGAAGCTCTCCGACGTCGTCGACCCGACCGACCGCTCCATCTCGTTCCTCCTCGGCGACGGCGCCGGCGCCGCCGTCATCGGCCCGAGCGACACGCCCGGCATCGCACGCACCATCTGGGGTTCGGACGGCTCGAAGGCGGGCGCGGTCGGCATGAACAGCACCCTCATCGAGTTCCGTGACGGCGCGGCCGAGTGGCCGACGCTCCGTCAGGAGGGCCAGACGGTCTTCCGCTGGGCGGTGTGGGACATGGCGAAGGTCGCGAAGCAGGCCCTCGACGCCGCCGGCGTCACGAGCGCCGACCTCGCCGCCTTCATCCCGCACCAGGCGAACATGCGCATCATCGACGAGTTCGCGAAGCAGCTCAAGCTGCCCGAGTCCGTGGTGATCGCCCGCGACATCGCGACGACCGGCAACACCTCGGCCGCTTCGATCCCGCTCGCAACGCACCGCCTGCTCGAAGAGCACCCCGAGCTTTCCGGAGGCCTCGCCCTCCAGATCGGCTTCGGCGCCGGACTCGTGTTCGGCGCCCAAGTGGTGGTTCTCCCCTGAACCGCCGACCCCTGTCCATCTAGACTGTCACTCGGTCAAACGAGACACCCCTCAAGGAGAAGAACCATGGCATTGTCCACCGAAGAAGTGCTTGCCGGCCTGGCCGAGCTCATCAACGACGAGACCGGCATCGCGACCGACACGGTTGAGCTGGACAAGTCGTTCACCGACGACCTCGACATCGACTCGATCTCGATGATGACGATCGTCGTCAACGCCGAGGAGAAGTTCGACGTGAAGATCCCCGACGAGGAGGTCAAGAACCTCAAGACCGTCGGCGACGCCGTCGACTTCATCGTCAAGGCCCAGGCCTAGTCGCTGCGACGAGCGGGCCGCGGCAACGTCCCGGCCCGCTCGATCCGTCCCCTTCGTCTTCCTCCCCGGAGTGTTTTCGTCATGACCAAGAACATCGTCGTCACCGGCATCGGTGCGTCGTCGCCGATCGGCGGCACCGCCCCCGACAGCTGGGCCGCGCTGCTCGCCGGCGCATCGGGCGCACGCACCCTCGAACACGACTGGGTGGCCGAGTACTCGCTGCCCGTCACCTTCGCCGCCGAAGCCCTCGTGCGGCCCGACACCGTGCTCGAGCGCCCGGTCGCGAAGCGACTCGACCCGTCGTCGCAGCTCGCACTCGTCGCCGCGCTCGAAGCGTGGGCCGACGCAGGCAGCCCCGAGGTCGACCCCGAGCGTCTCGGCGTCGACTTCGCCACCGGCATCGGCGGCGTCTGGACGCTGCTCGACGCGTGGGACACGCTGCGCGAGAAGGGCCCGCGACGGGTCCTCCCGATGACGGTGCCCATGCTCATGCCGAACTCGGCCTCCGGCAACCTCTCGCTGCACTTCGGCGCCCGCGCCTTCGCGACCACGGTCGCGAGCGCCTGCGCATCGAGCACCGAGTCGATCTTCAACGCCATCGAGCACCTCCAGGACGGCCTCGCCGACGTCGTCATCGCCGGTGGCACCGAATCGGCGATCCACCCGATCACCATCGCCTCGTTCGCCTCGATGCAGGCGCTGTCGAAGCGCAACGACGACCCGGCGACGGCATCGCGCCCGACGAGCATCGACCGCGACGGCTTCGTCATGGGCGAGGGCGCCGGCGTCCTCATCCTCGAGACCGAGGAGCACGCCAAGGCGCGCGGCGCGAAGATCTACGCGTACGTCGCCGGCGGCGGCGTCACGGCCGACTCGTACCACATCACGGCGAACGACCCCGAGGGCCGCGGTGCCGCCCGCGCGGTGAGGCTCGCACTCGAGCAGGCGGGCGCATCGCCCGACGAGGTGACCCACATCAACGCCCACGCGACGTCGACGCCCGTCGGCGACCCGAACGAGTACCAGGCGCTCAAGGCCGTGTTCGGCGCCCGGGTCGACGACATCCCCGTGTCGGCGACGAAGGCCTCGACCGGGCACCTGCTCGGCGGCACCGGAGCGCTCGAGGCGATCTTCACCGTGCTCGCACTGCGCGACCGCGTGGCCCCGCCGACGATCAACATCACCGAACAGGACCCGGAGGTCCCGTTCCGCGTCTCGGGCGCGACGCAGGAGCTCGGCAGCGGCGACCAGCTCGCGATCTCGAACTCGTTCGGGTTCGGCGGGCACAACGCCGTCGTCGCGTTCCGCTCGGCCTGATCGGCGACTCGCATCGAAGGACCCCGGCGCTGACGCGCCGGGGTCCTTCTCGTCATGGGGCCGTCTGCTTCGCTCGTACGTCTGCCGGGGTTCCCCGTCCGACCTCCGCGTCGCGCCGCAGCCGGCCCTCGGTCGTATCACCCCACCTGGTGCAGCCACACGACGGGGGCGAAGTCGCTCGCGTGGCGGAAGGGCTCGAGCTCGTCGTCCCAGGCCTGCCCGAGCGCGAGCCTGAGCTCGCGATGGAGTTCCCGTGCGTCGTGCCCGCCCATCTCCATGGCGTAGCGGATGCGGTCCTCGGGCACGACGGTGTTGCCGGCCGAGTCGGTCTGCGCGAAGAAGACGCCGAGCTCTGGTGTGTGCATCCAACGAGCACCGTCGCTGCCGGGCGTCGCGTCCTCGCTCACCTCGAACCGCAGCTGCTCCCAGCCGCGCAGCGCCGAGGCCATGCGAGCGCCCGATCCGGCGTCACCCTCCCAGTAGAACTCTGCGCGCAGCGCACCGCGAAGCACGGGCTGCTCCTGCCAGTCGAAGTTCACGGGGACTCCGAGGGCGCGCCCTGCTGCCCACTCGACGTGCGGACAGAGCGCCCGCGGCGAGGAATGCACGAACAGCACACCCCGCGCGGCGCGTGCGGTCCGCGCGACCGTCTCTGCCATCTCCATCTCCGTTCTCGTGAGGTGCGTCTTCCCCTACGACCTCGGAACGGCGGGTGGCCGGTGTTCGATTGTGGGCGGCATCGGCCGCACCGCCGATTATGCCCCGGATCAGGCGGGTTGACAAGGGTTCCCCTCGGTTCGCCGTGCCTCGGCATCATGCCCCGTCGACAACACTATGCTCGGTGAGGTATTCGCTCGCGTGGAAGGGAAGCCGCCGATGGCCGTCAGAGAAGCGCTCCTCGCACTGCTGCTCACCGGACCCGCCTACGGCTTCCAGCTGCATTCGGCGCTCGCGACGCGAACCGGCGGACGCCGACGCGTCAACGTCGGGCAGAGCTACGCGACGCTCGAGCGGGCCTCGAAGGCCGGCCTGACCGAATCGGCCGGGACGACGGCGGACGGACTCCCGCTGCACCGGCTCACCGCGGCAGGAACCGCGGTCGCGCGCGGCTGGCTCGAGGGCACGGATGCCTCGGGCGCCGACCCGTGGGACGAGACGATCGATCGCGTGCTGATCGGCGCGTCACTGCCTGACGTCGATGATCGCGCGATCATCACGAACGAGCGCGCGCGATGGGCCGACCGACTCGCATCGGCCGAAGCCGACGGTGACGTCGACGAGGCCACCGGCACGACGGCGGCGGCCACCGAACTGGTGCGCCTGGCCGGGGCCGCGGATGCCGCCCGAGCACGCGCGGCGATCGACTGGCTCGATACGACGGCACGCGTATCGGCATCCGGCCGGACGCTCGCGTTCGCGCCGACGGCCGAGCGCCCGCGGCGCGGCCGTCGCCCTGCGGTGACCTCGGACGCCGCCGGGGAGGCTCAACCGTCGGCCATCGCGTAGCTGTCGACGATCGCGAGGTCGAGCGGAAAGTCGACCGGGAAGTCGCCGAAGAGCAGTCGGCCCGCGTCGACGGCGCACGCCCGGACCGCGGTCGCGACCGCTTCGGCATGCTCGCTCGGCGTATGCACGATGATCTCGTCGTGCAGGTAGTAGACGAGGTGGGGCACCGCGCCGAACACCGGCCCCGACCGCTCGGCGCGCTTGATCGAGGGCGGGAGGGCGGCGAGGCGGGTGCGAAGCGCCGCCATCCAGCAGAGCGCCCACTCTGCGGCACTCCCCTGCACCACGAAGTTGCGGGTGAACCGGCCCCAGTCGCGCGCGACGCTGCGCGCGCGGCGCTCGTCGGCCGGAGTCGCGTCGGGCTCACTCGCCCTGGCCTGGACGGCATGCCAGGACGACGCCGGGGCGGGCGACGACCGCCCGAGGTTCGTGGTGACCTGTCCGCCGCGTTCACCCGTCGCCGCCGCCCGGTCGACGAGCGCCATCGCTCGCGGGTAGGCACGCGCCAGGCGGGGCACGAGCCGTCCGCTGTCGCCCGTCGTCGCTCCGTACATCGCCCCGAGGATCGCGACCTTCGCCTGGTCGCGCGTCTCGACGACGCCGTCGTCGACGATGCCCTGATAGATGTCGCGCCCTCGCGCGGCCGCGGCCATCGAATCGTCGTGGGCCAGGCCCGCGAGCACCCGGGGCTCGAGCTGGGCCGCGTCGGCGACGACGAGCGACCAGCCCGGGTCGGCGACCACGGCGCCGCGAATGTTCTTCGGCAGTTGCAGCGCTCCACCCCCTGAGGTCGCCCAACGTCCCGTCGCCGTGCCGCCCGGTACGTAGTCGGGGCGGAATCGCCCGTCGGCGATCCATTCGTCGAGCCACGCCCAGCCGTTCGCGCTCAGGAGCCTCGCCGATCGCTTGTACGCGAGCAACGGGGCGATCGCCGGGTGGTCGTGGTCGCGAAGCTCCCATTTGGCCGTGGAGTCGACCTGGATGCCCGCGTTCCGCAGCGCACGCAACAGCTCGACCTGCGAATCGAGGTTGGCCGAGGGCTGTTCGAGCGCGGCGCGGACCTCGGCCGCCAGGATCGCCATGCGCTCGGGCTTCCAGCCGGGTTTCGGACGCGGGCCGAGCTCGGCCTCGAGAATCGCCTCGTGGACCTCCCTCCGCCACGGAAGACCGGCGGCATGCAGCTCAGCGCCGATCAGGGCACCGGCCGACTCGGCCGCGAGGAGCAGCCGCATCGCTCCGGGACGTGCACTCGCGCGCGTCAGCCGCTCCTGCCGCCGGAACTCCGCGACGACCGCGTCGAGGACGACGGTCGCCGGATTCGTGTTCGGGGATGCACCGTCGTCGAGCGCTTCCCCCAGTTCGAACAGGGCGGTCGCTCCCGCGCCCGAGTGCGAGGAGGGCGCGACCGCGCCGACCCCACCACCCGAGAGGTTCGGTGCGGCGTCGAGCCATCGCGGCCTGCCCGTCTCGGCTTCGCGAGCGGCACGCGCATCGGTCGACCCCTCGAGGATCGCACCGCAGAGCAGGAGGTCGTGGCACCGCTCGATGCGGACACCGGCGTCGAGCAGCATCGGATACCAGTGCCGAGTGTCGCTCCACACCCACCTCGGCCCGTGCTGCTCGAGCGCGGCCGCCCGTGCCGGCAGGTCGGCGACCTCGATCACTTCGGCGCTCGCCGCGGGGTCGTCGAGATCGACGAGGGCGACCCGGTCGCGCCCGTCGGCCCCGGCCGCGATCCGCACGTATCCATTCTCGTGGCCGCCGCCGACATCGGATGTCGGCGGCGCAAACGAGACTCATGGTCATGACGAACGAGGAGCGGTCTCCGTGGTCGCAGTGAGGTTCCGCTGCGGGCACGGTGCACCGGCCGACGATGCGCACGTCATCGGCCGTCCCTGCCCGCTGTGCATGCTCATCGCCGAGACCCAGCGCTCGCGTGCCGAACTCCTCAGGCGCGTGTCGCCGGCGCAACGAGCCCGCCTCGCCACCGAGACGCGTCTCGGCGCCGAGTACGAGTGGCGCTGCGATCGGGGTCACGATCGCTATCGGGCCTCGGTCGCCGACCAGCTCACGGGCACCGGCTGCACCAAGTGCCGAACGAACGCGCACGCACCGGCAGCCCTCCGGGAGGCGGGTGTGGCGTTCATGAACCCGGGGCTCCGCACTCGCACGTCGATGACCGAGCAGCGGCTGCGAGCGCTCCTCGGCGAACGCATCAGGCTGCATCACCGGGTCAACGCCGTGCGGGTCGCCCGCACGTTCTTCGGCCGCACCGAGGTCTGGCCCGACATCATCGTGCCGCAACTGCGCATCGCGGTCGAGTACGACGACCCGGGCCGCTCGCGCCGAGCGCACCTCGGGCTGAAGGAGGCCTCCGACCTCGAGAAGGACGAAGCGCTGGGCGAGGTCGGCTGGCGGGTCATCCGAGTTCGCGGCGGCGGGCTCGGCCCGCTCGGGCCCACGAGCATCGTCTGTGCACGCCTCACGGCCGAGGTCGCCGACGACGTGGTCGCGATGATGCGACGCATCCGCGGCGACGCCGCCGTCGACGCGATCCTGGTCGGCGTTCAGCGCTCGGGCTTTGATTCGGCCTGACTCCGTCTGCTAGGAATGGAGCGCCCCCCTACCGGCCGACGATTGGACCCGACGATGAGTTCCCCCAGCCTCCAGACCGAGCCCGAAGCCCTGAGCGACTACGCAGCGGTGGGAGGCGCCCCCGCGATCAGCGCGGTCGTCGACCGCTTCTACGAACTGGTGCTCGGCGACGAGAACCTCGTGCGCTACTTCGACGGCGTCGAGATGGTCCGCCTCAAGCGGCACCAGGTCGCGCTCGTCTCGACCGTCATGGGCGGTCCGGTCGTCTACGAGGGCCGCGATCTCCGCAAGGCCCACGCGAACATGGGCATCTCGGCGGGCGACTTCGCCGCTGTCGCGGGTCACCTGGTGACCGCCTTGACCGACGCCGGCGTTCCGTCGGAGATCATCGATCGCACGGTGAGCGCGGTCGCCGCGACCCAGCCCGACATCGTCGAGGTCACCTCGACGCACGAGTGACGCGTTGGACACCGCCGCTCTGAAGCACACCTGGTCGCTGGCGGAGTCGCTCGGCGACGAGGTGCCGCTCTTCTTCTACTCGCACCTGTTCTACACGCACCCCGAGCTGCGGGCCATGTTCCCGGTGTCGATGGCGACCCAGCGCGACCGACTCGTCGGCGCGCTGGGCCGCATCGTCTCGAACGTCGACCAGCTCGACGAGGTGACCGCGTTCATCCAGCAGCTCGGCCGGGATCATCGACGCTTCGAGGTGATCGCCGAGCACTACGACGCCGTCGGTCTCTCACTGCTGACGACGCTCAAGCACTTCCTCGGCGACCAGTGGACCGCTGAGCTCGCCGCGGACTGGGCCGCGGCCTACGGCCTGATCGCCACCGTCATGGTGCAGGCGGCCGAGGATTCCGAACACGACAGTCCGGCGTCCTGGCAGGGTCATGTCATCGCCGTCGAGCGAAAGAGCATGGAGCTCGCGGTCGTGCAGGTGCGCCCCGAACCCGAGCTGACCTTCGAACCCGGGCAGTCGGTCGCGGTCGAAACGGCGCATGCGCCACGACTGTGGCGCTACCTCAGCATCGCGAACGCGCCGCGGGCCGATGGAACGCTCGAGTTCCACGTGCAGCTCGTACCGGGTGGCCAGGTCTCGAGCGCGATCGTTCGCAAGCTCAAGGCCGGCGACGTGCTGCGGCTCGGGGCGCCGGTCGGGCGGGAGCTCACGCTCGAGCCCGAGGAGCACCACCGTGAACTGCTGATGGTCGCGGGAGGCACCGGGTTCGCGCCGCTCCGCGCGCACCTCGAGCGCATCGACCTCAACTGGCAGAAGACCGGCCAGGCTCCTCGCGTCCACCTGTTCCACGGAGCACGCGTGCCGTGGAACCTGTACGAGCACCGTCTGCTGCAGAGCCTCGCCGGACGCCCGTGGTTCACCTACACGCCCGTCGTCTCCGATGATCCGAGCTACCCCGGGCAGAAGGGGCTGGTCGGCGATGCCGCGGTCGCAGAGGGCGTCCGCCCCGATGCCCTCGCGATGGTCTGCGGCTCCCCCGCCATGGTCAAGCACACGCTCGCACGGCTCCGCGGCGCCGGCGTCGCGTCGGGCGATCTCCGGTTCGAGCAGTTCGCGACGCTCGAGGAGGAGCGCCCGGAAGAACGTCACGACATCCGAGATGGGCAGCCGTCCGGGTTGCCCGCCGAACGAATGGGAAGTGCCCGATGACTCCCGATCTTGAAAATGAGCCGCAATCCGATTTCGTACCGATGCCGACGGCGATCCCGTCGACGCCTGCAGCACCTGAGTCGAGTCCTGCGCAGGAGATCGATCTCGCGCGCGCCGTCGCCCGCCTGCCCAAGACGGACTCTGCCAGGTTCGCGGTCCGGCACATCGGCGCCGGTTACGATCGCGCCGAGATCGACGCGTTCCTCGTCGAACTGAACGAGGCGATCGACGTCGTCCGAGAGGCGGCGGAACGGGATCGCCGAGAGCTCGAGGAACTTCGCGCAGAGAACGCGAGACTCAGCGCTACGGCTGAGGCGAAGCTCGACGAAGAAGTCACCCTCGGAGCCGTCGACCTGCTCTCGCAGGCGCAGACGATCGCCGACCGGGCCGTTGCCGACGCCGAGCAGTACGCGCGCGAACTCGTGCTCGCGGCCCGCGAGGAGTACCGCGACGTGCTGGAGCGTGCCGCACGTGCAGAGGACGCCCATGCGGCCGCCGGAGCCACCGGGCCGGCGCCGGCGCCCTCGCCGCAGGCGGCGATGCCCGAGATCGAGTACGTGCGCACATACGCTCAGGTCGCGCAAGTTCAACTGCGTTCGGTGCTCGAGGCGCTGGCCGAACAGGTCGACCGGCTCGGCGCCCTGCCGCAACCCGCAGGCGAACCGGCTGCACCGGCGGCCGGCGACGATGTCGCCGACGCGGACGAGGTCACCGACGAAGAACCCGATTGGCTCCCTGCTGTGCCGCCGGAACCCGCTCTGCAGCGACAGACGTACATCAAGCCCTGATCCGGCGGCCTCGCGACGACCTCGCCCCGGAGATCTGCGAACGTCGGGGTGCGCCGCTCCCCCGACGCGCGTAGATCGAATGGCATTCGTCGTCGTCGAGGCCGATGCGTTTCGCGTGCGCACGGTCTCCGAGCGCCACCGGCGCGTCAGCGAAGCGACGGCGCGCGCCGAGGACGGATGGGTGGCAGCGTCTCATCGCTCGAATCCATCGACGGGTGGATGCTGCGGACTCGGCGTCGGCCACCGCGAATCCCTCCGTCGCGTGCTTGCAGCGAGACGGTGCTTGCGCCAAACTGAGCATGTCTCGCATACGAGACGGCCAGTGGGGGGCGGGCATTCGGAGCGCAGGGCGTCACGAGCAGGCGCGAGGTGGGATCGATGGATGACCGTCGCACAAGCACGAGCACGAGCACGAGCACGAGCACGAGCACGAGCCTGCGGCTGAGCCGCCGCGCGTTCATCACGGCCGCCGGCGCCGTCGGAGCGGGCTTCATGCTGTACGCCGTGATGCCGGGTGGCATCCGAGTCGCGGTGGCACACGTCCCCGGCGGCGCCCTCGCACCCGCCGACGTGCCGAAGTTCCGAACACCGTTGCTCATCCCGCCGGTCATGCCTCGGGCCGGCACCGTCGCCATGCGTGGCGGCAAGAACGCGGACTCCTACGAGATCTCGGTGCGGCAGTTCACTCAGCAGGTCCTCCCCGCCGGCATGCCGGCCACCACCGTATGGGGGTACGGCGCTGTCGCCTCGACGAGCAAGAAGGGACTGCTGGTGCACCACGCTCCCTCGCTCACGATCGAGGCGAAGTGGAATCGGCCGGTTCGGGTGAAGTGGATCAACGAGCTCGTCGATGACGACAGGCGGTTCCTGCCGCACCTGCTGCCGGTCGATCCCACGTTGCACTGGGCGAACCCGCCGGGCGGTGCGACCGGACGGGACTCGCGGCCGAGGTTCGAGACGACGCCGAACGCCTACGACGGACCGGTGCCGATCGTCACGCACCTGCACGGCGCAGTCGGCGTCGGTGACGAGAGCGACGGATACCCCGAGGCGTGGTATCTGCCCGCCGCAGACGACATCCCCGCAGGCTTCGCGACGGACGGCACGTGGTACGAGTTCTTCGCCGGCAAGGCGGGCAGCGAACACGCGGTGGCCTGGGGCACCGGCTATGCCGTCGTCGACTACCCGAACGACCAGCGCGAATCGACCCTCTGGTTTCACGACCACACACTCGGAATGACCCGGCTCAACGTCTATGCAGGTCCGGCGGGGTTCTTCCTCGTACGCGGCGGGCCCGAGGGCGCAGACGCGATCCTCGACGGCCGCTTCGGGACCACCGCCGTGCTACCTGGGCCGGCACCGAAGGACGGCGACAAATTCCCGGCGAACAAGACGTACCACGAGATCCCGATCGCCGTGCAGGACCGTTCGTTCGACGAGGACGGATCCTTGTTCTACCCGGACACGCGGGCCCTCTTCGACGGCATCGTCGGCGACTACCTGCCCGCGGGCGAGTTCTCCCCGATCTGGAACCCGGAGTTCTTCGGGAACATGATCATCGCCAACGGCAACACGTGGCCGTTCCAGGTCGTCGAGCAATGTCGCTACCGGTTGCGGTTCCTCAACGGATGCCAATCGCGGTTCCTGATCCTGGACTTCTCGGCGATCCCCGGTCTCGAGGTGTGGCAGATCGGCAATGAGGGTGGATACCTCGATGGGCCGGTGAACCTATCGGCCGATCACGCGGGCCGGCTGCTCATGGGGCCTTCCGAGCGCGCGGACCTCATCGTCGACTTCACCGGCGTTCCGCTCGGGTCGTACGTCCTCGGCAACGTCGGTCCGGACGAGCCGTTCGGAGGCGGAACCCCTGGCGTGGACTTCGATCCCTCCGACGCCGCCTCGACGGGGCAGGTCATGCAGTTCCGGGTCGTCCCGGCGGTCGCGCCCGATCCGACGACCCCGCCCCGATACCTGGTACTCCCAGCGCGAACGCCTCTGCCGGCCGAGACGTCTACCCGGTCGCTCGCGCTCATCGAGAAGTCCGCGATCGGATTCGATGCTGGCGGTCGTCCGGTCGACGGCCCGACGGAGGCGGTCCTCGGCGTCGTCGACGCCGGCGTGCCGGTCCCGCTCGATTGGGACGACGACGTCACCGAGAATCCGCAGGTCGGCGCCACCGAGGTGTGGGAGTTCGTGAACACGACCGGCGATGCGCATCCGATGCACGTGCACGAGGTCGCCTTCGAAGTGGTCGGCCGCGAGAGGCTCGTCCTGGACGAGGAGGGTGAGGTCGCCGTGCCCGTGACGCCGGCCGGCTCGATGCGTCCCCCGGAGCCGTGGGAGACCGGCGTGAAGGACTCGGTGATCTCCTATCCCGGCGAGGTCACCCGCGTGCGGCTCCGGTTCGCACGTCCTGGACAGTTCGTCTGGCACTGCCACATCGTCGAACACGAGGACAACGAGATGATGCGCCCGTATCGCGTCGGCCCCGAACAGCACGGGCAGCCGGGCGTGCAGGTCATGCAGGGCGGCGGAGTCCGACATCGCGCGGCGCCCGACGGTTCACGTCCGGTCGCCTGACGAGCCGTCCCTCAACTCACCCGCAGTTCCTCCGGCGAGACGACCAGGTCGACGAGCGCGCCGTTCCGCAGCACGGTCATCTCCATGCGCCGGCCGATCGCCGCTTCGACCATGAGCCGCTGCACGCCGGTCGGATCGAAGACGGGCGTGCGGTCGATCGAGATCACGATGTCGCCAGCCTTCGCGCCGCGAGGGCGGCCGGACTGCCCGCGATGGTCGACATGACCTGCATGCCGGTCGGCGATCCGATGCGGTCGCTCGCGTCGGGGCTCAACCTGACCCTCGTGCCGGCGATCCCGAGCCACGCGCGGCGCACGCGACCGGTCGTCGTGAGGGTCTCGATGATCGCGAGCGTGCTGGCGTTCATCGGCACCGCGAGTCCGAGGCCGATACCCGCGACCGCCGTGTTGACGCCGACGAGCCGACCTGAACTGTCGGCGAGCGCACCCCCGCTGCTCCCGGGATTCAGGGCGGCATCCGTCTGGATGACCTCGTCGATCACCCGCCCGGAGCGAGTCGGAAGCGAGCGCCCGAGGGCTGAGACGATGCCCGCCGTGACGCTGCCCGCAAGCCCCCTCGGATTACCCAGCGCAACCACCAGCTGCCCGACCCGCAGTTGCGACGCGTCGCCGAGCGGCACCGGAGCCGGCGTCGGCCCGAGCGCGCGCAGCACGGCCAGATCGGAGAGCACGTCGGCACCCACGACGCCCGCGTCAGAGGTTCGCCCGTCGGCGAACGCGAGTTCGACGGTGGATGCCTCGGCCACGACATGCGCACTGGTGAGCAGGTGCCCGTCGGCGCTGATCACCGTAGCGCTGCCGGCTCCCGAACCCGCCGACGTGCGCACGCTCACCGCGGCGACCGCGGGCAGCACCTGCTCGGCCACGCGCACGACCGCGGCGGAATAGGCGTCGAGCGCCTCGCTGTCGTCCATGCGGCAAGTCTCGCCCCGCGTCGGCGCCGTTCCGCCGCTGTTCGCCGACGGCGGAGCGGACGCCGAACTCGACACGCGATCGAACGACCCGAAAGCGCTCGGCCCGACCTCGTTCCTCGCGAGCCGTTCGCTCGGTCAGACGTCGATCCACTCGGTTCCATCACCGGGGCGGATCCGCGCCAGCGGCCGTCGCCCCGCACGCGACGAACTCCGCGCCCGGCTCTCCGCTCCGCGAAACGAACGTCGGCAGAACACCGACGAAGCTGATCCATTCGCTCGAGTCCTTGCCCGATCCTGCTCGAATCAGCAGAATCGGGTGCGCACCGGGCCGGCATCCTGCTTCAATTCCGGCATGCGACTCGACGACGTACGCGACCTCATCTCCAAACACGCCGGCGAGGCGACACCGATCGTCGACGGGGCGGTCATCTCCAAGATCGAGCACAGCGGACCGCCGGAACTCAGCACGACCGGCACCGTGCTCGTGCTGCTCGCGCAAGGCGCCAAGCGACTCGCCGTCGGCGACCAGGTGCACGACTACGCGGCCGGCCAGTGCCTCGTGGCATCGGTGGACCTGCCCGTGAGCGGGCACTTCGTCGACACGACGCCCGAGTCTCCAGCGCTTGGTTTCGCGCTGACGCTCCGCCCTGCGTTGATCGCCGAGTTGCTGCTCCAGGCAAACACGATGCCGCGCCCTCCCGTCGAACGCGATCGCGGCAGCACCGGGATCTCCGTCGGAGACGCTTCACCGGACCTGATCGACGCGGTCGGGCGGATGGTCCGCCTCGTCGAACGACCGGCGGACCGATCCGTGCTCGCACCGCTCATCGAACGGGAGTTGCACTGGCTCGTCCTGAGCAGCCCACACGGCGTCTCGGCCCGCGACCTGGGCCTCGCGGACAGCGGTGTGAGTCGCGTCGGCCACGCGGTGCGATGGATCCGCGAGCACTACACGGAACCGTTCCGGGTCGTGGAGCTCGCCGATCTCGCCCGAATGAGCCAGTCGGCCTTCCATCGCGCGTTCCGCGCCGTCACCGCCCTCAGCCCGATCGAATATCAGAAGCAGGTGCGATTGCAGGAGGCGCGGATCCGGCTGGTCGCCACGCCCGGCGACGTCGCCGGCGCGGCTCGCGCGGTCGGCTACACGAGTCCGTCGCAGTTCAGCCGCGACTACCGTCGCCGCTTCGGTGCCGCTCCGTCGCAGGATGCCGCGCGACTGAACGAAGCGGGAGGCGCACGATGATCCGCGGCACCTCGACCTTGACCGCCGTGCGAAGCATGGAGGGCGACCGGGTCACGACCCTCGAGCTCTTCTTCGACCTCGCCTTCGTCTTCGCGTTCACCCAGCTCAGTCGCCTCATGGCGCAGGAGCACGACCTCATCGGGGTCGTGCAGGCGATGACGATCCTTGCGCTGCTGTGGTGGTCGTGGAACTCATACGGGTGGCTCGCCAACCTCGCACATGCCGACCAGGGCTGGGTGCGCGCCGTGATGCTCGTCGCAATGGGCTCGATGGTGATCGTGGGCGTCACGGTTCTGGAGGCCTACCACGATCTGCGCGGCGGTCTGTTCGCGCCGCTCGTCTTCGTCGGCGCATACCTCCTCGCGCGCATCACGCACATCTTCGCGTTCGCGGTGGTCTCGGCGCGGCCGCTGCGACGCCGGGCGTTCCTCACCTCGCTGCTCGCCGTTGTACCGTCAGGCGTCCTGCTCATCGCCGGCGCGATGATCGGCGGCGGGTGGCAGCTCGGCCTGTGGCTCGCCGCCGTCGTGATCGAACCCGTCGTCACCCACCGCATGAGCAGCGGCGTGGACTGGCGGGTCGGTTCGACGGTGCACTTCACCGAAACGACACGGGCTGATCGTGATCCTGGCGATCGGCGAGTCGATCATCGCGATCGGAGCCGGCGTCGCCCAGGAGCCGATCGACCTTCCCATCCTGCTCGGCATCGTGTGCGCGCTCGTCGTGGCGGCCGGATTCTGGTGGGCGTACTTCTCCCGACTCGCCCACGATGCCGAGGGAGCACTCGCCCGTCGCGACGAGGGCGACCGGGCCAGGACTGCACGAGATGCCTACACCTATTTGCACCTGCTCATCGTCGCCGGCATCGTCTTCGCGGCACTCGGTATCGAGGAAGCACTCGCGCACGTCGGCTCGGCAGCACCGCTCGGGTGGTTCAACGCGGCAGCACTGGGCGGCGGCACCGCCGGCTATCTGGCGGCGACGGTCTGGTTCCGGTGGCGGACGACGGGCGAGACGAACGCGGTGCGCCTCACAGGCGCGGTCGCGTCGGTGCTGATCGTGCCACTGCTCGGTGCCCTGCCGGCGCTCGGAGCGCTGGCGGTCGTCTCGCTGGTCGTCGTCGGCGCGCTCGGCTTGGAATCGATGTCTCGCGGATCCAGGCGGCACTGCGGCTCGGGCGATCGATCGACATCGGCCTGAACGGGGGCGTGCACACCGGGGCCTCGCCGATGGCTCCGATGTCGTCGGTGCGTGCGACGATCGGCGGAACGACGAGCGGTGAGAGGGCGGCATGCGGGGCGAGGCGACCGTGTTGCACGCGGATCTCGATGCCTTCTACGCCTCCGTCGAGCAGCGCGACGCTCCGGGGTTGCGCGGCCTGCCCGTCATCGTCGGCGGCGGTGTCGTGCTCGCAGCGAGTTATGAGGCGAAGGCTCGTGGGGTGCGCACCGCGATGGGTGGTCGGCAGGCGCGCGAGCTGTGCCCTGACGCCGTCGTCGTCCCGCCGCGGATGGACGCGTACTCGGCGGCGAGCCGAGCAGTGTTCGCGATCTTCCGCGACACCACCCCGTTCGTGGAGGGGCTTTCGATCGACGAGGCGTTCCTCGAGGTCGGTGGCCTCCGGCGCATCGCCGGCACGCCTGAGCAGATCGCGGTGCGATTGCGTGCGCGAGTTCGTGCGGAGGTCGGGTTGGCGATCTCGGTCGGGATCGCGCGGACCAAGTTCCTCGCCAAGGTTGCGAGTGCGGTCAGCAAGCCCGACGGCCTGCTCGTGGTCGAGCCCGCGCAGGAGCAGGCGTTCCTGCTCCCGCTGCCCGTCGAACGGTTGTGGGGCGTCGGTGCCGTGACCGCCGAGAAGCTGCACCGGCTCGGCATCACGACCGTCGGGCAGCTGGCCGAGCTCGAAGCCGCGACCGCGGAGCGGCTCCTGGGCAAGGCGACCGGCGCGCATCTGCACGCGCTCGCCCGCCTCCGGGACCCGCGCCCGGTCGACACCACGCGCCGCCGTGGCTCGATCGGCTCGCAGCGCGCGCTCGGCAGTCGCCCGCGGACGGCCGACGAACTGGATCTCATCCTCACCCAGATCGTCGACCGGCTCGCCCGCCGCCTCCGCGACGGCGACCGGGTGTGCCGCACTGTCGTACTGCGCCTCCGCTTCGGAGACTTCGCGAAGGCCACCCGATCGCGGACCATCCGATCCACGACCGACCGCACCGCGGTGCTCCTCGCCGTCGCGAAAGAGCTGCTGGCGGGCGCGCTCCCCGAGATCGCCGAGCGCGGCGTCACCCTGATCGGCGTCTCGCTGACGCAGCTGGCGCGCGGCGACAGCCGTCAACCCGAACTGCCGATCGACTGGGACGACGGCGGGCGCCTCGACACGGTGCTCGACGCCGTTCGCGATCGCTTCGGTGCTGAATCAGTCGCTCGAGCGGCGCAGCTCGGTCGCGATCCGGGATGGTCTCCGCCGCTGCTGCCCGAACACGAGTGACCGCTCCCGAACGCCCGCAGGTCGAGTCGCCGGACGCGATCCTGGAAGCCGCTCGCGAGTACCTCGGGGAGATGCTGCAGACCTTCGAACTCGCCCCAACTGCGGCGCCCCTGCGGCCGAACGCTCGGCGGTACGGCTCAGGACCCCAGGCTCACCTGGCGCTCCAGGGCTTCAATGACGGTTTCGGCGATATCGATGTCGTAGAGCCGCTCGATGCTCTGGAACCCGCCGGGACTCTCCGCGTTGATCTCCACCACCTGGCTGCCGATCACGTCGATGCCCACGAGGAACAGCCCATCGGCGACGAGCTTGTCGCCCATCGCCTCGGCGATGCCGAGCTCGGCCTCGCCCACCTCGAGGGGCACCGACCGACCACCGGTGCTGATGTTGGCGCGCGGGTCGTTGCCCGTGGGCACTCGTCGGAAGGCGGCCGGCATGCCGTCGCGCTCGAGGATGCGGCCCTCCAGAAGGAAGATTCTGGCATCGCCGTCCTTGGCGCCGTCGATGAACTCCTGGATGATGGCGTAGCCGTCCTGCAGGACGGCCTCCGTCATCTGCGCGAGGTTGGTCTCCCCCGGGCCCTCGATCATGAACACGTTGCGGCCCTTGGCCCCGTACAACGGTTTGACGACGCAGTGGCCGACTTCATCGACGAACCGCTCGATCGCCTTCGGATCTCGTGTCACCAGCGACCGTGGCCGGACGCTCTCGGGAAATTCCTCCAGGTAGAGCTTGCTGGTCGCTCGATGGAGGGTGTTCGGGTCGTTGACGACCGTCACACCTCGGGCCGCGAGCATCTGTCCGAAGACCACGCCCATCGGGCTGGCCCACGCGCGCTCCTGCAGGTCGTCGATCGACTCGTTGCGGAGGACGAGCGCATCCAGCTCGTCCATGACGATCCGCTCGGCGTCGCGCGACTTGATCCCCTCCATGAAGCTCGCGAGGGTGTCGTCGCTCTTCCACCTCGCGGCACGGGCCCTGGCCGCGAACAGTCCGTCGCTGCTGCCGAGCTCGAGGTCCCCGACGCCGACGTACCAGGTCTCGTGCCCGCCCCTGGCCGCGGCCCTGGCGAGTCGGGTGGTCGTGTACTCGTCCACCTCGGTGTCGACGTCGTTGACGACGAATGCGAGCCTCATGCCGCCACGTCTCCTTCGTAGAGGTCGGTGACCGTCGCACCCGCGCGCAACCGCTCCAGACGCTCGTGTGCACCGGGCACGTCCAGCCAGCGTGGCCGAACCCACGGTTCGTGGAGCACCTCTCGGTCGAGGAGGTCCTGCACCAGGGGGATGTGGTCCAACGCGAGCTTGCCGATGAGCAGGACGTCCAGGCTGCGGCCTTCGGCGATGGCGTCGAGGATGCGCGTGATCCCGCGCAAATAGATCGCGTCCTTCACCGAGCCGCCCCCGACGACGACCCGGATGGCGATGGACCATGCGGTCCTGGTCGGTATGCGGTGGTCGGCCCGCAGCGACTCGAAGATGTCCAGGAAGTCGGCGCCGTCGAGCATCTTGCCGACCGCGACCACCCGAGCCGCGAGCACGCGCAGCCGCCGCGGGTCCAACCCGCCGGTCAGGTACTCGGCGAGCACGGCGAGGCCCTCCTGGGTCTCGTCGTAGCCCGGGAGGCCGATGGTCAACAGCGTCAGTGGCTGCCGGGCACCGTTCTGGTACGTGACCACGTGCGTGCCGACCTCGTGGTGCAGCAACGGCTCGACCCGGTCGGCCCGGAAGGCGGCCGTCTCCGGGATGAGCAGGCGGCCGAACGACACCATCAGTTCGGAGATGTCGTCCCGCACCTCGACGCGGACCGGGAAGTCCGGGTACACGGCGCGGTAGCGCTCGAATTCCGCACGGGCGGCGTCGGCGAACGCCCCGGCTGTGACGGTCTGGGTGCTGGGCGCCTGCGGGGGGATGGTCTCGAGCAGCTCCGCCGCGGCCGCGGCCAGCGGAGGAGCCACCGTTCCGTAGAGCTGGAGCGACCCGTAGAGGAACCGTGAGGTGTCGCGGTCCTCCAACGCGGTGATCTGCCGGGCGATCTCGTCCCGCTTCGCCCGGAAGAGCGTGTGCAGTGCCGGGTCGTCGACGTTCTCGATCTCCAGATCGTACAGGTCGCGCTGGGCCAGGTCCGGGTCGAAGTCCAACGGCCGCAGTCGCAGCGTGGGGGCCGTGCCGAAGTCGCTGCGTTCGAAGTCCGCCCATGCCTCCGCCGCGTTGAGCGGCGTGATGTTGACGAGCAGGTTCACCTGGCGCTCGATCTCGGTGAGCCGGGCGTCGATGTCGAACGCGGGCGCCAGTTGCTCGGTCGCCGATGACGTCTCACGAGCATGGTCGTCAGCAGGCGGGTCTGAATCATCAGGGCGAGGGGCCGAAGCCGCTGCGATATCGCTGCGGGCGGCACCAGCCTGCTCGACCGGCTCGACCGGCGCTGGCAGATTCTCCGGGTTCACGATGTCGGCGCTGTCGTCGGGCCGATCCGAGCGCTCATTCATCGTCGTCCCCCGGGCTCTCGGCCCCAGCTGACCCAGTATCGATCCCGATGGTCTCGTCTTCGATCCGGGTCTCGGTAGGAGGAGCGACGTCACCTCTCGACGTGCGGCGGTCGTCGATCCTCCCCATCGGGTCGTCAGCCGTTCGCGACGGGGTCATCTCGGCGTCTGACATGGCGACTCCCTTCGCTCGATGATCTGACCGTAGGCGTGCCGCCGTCGCGGCGTCGAGGCCTTGCCTACTGGCCCGAGGTGCATTATGCGGCGGGGTGGCGGGTCGTTCGGGGACCTGCTTTCGAAGGTTGCGAACGCCCGCTCTCCGGGTCGGGCAGGGTTTCGACAACACGAGATCGGATCTGCGCCGATGATGAATCCTGCGCCTCGCCACCCGGCTGGTCGCAGGTGTGCGCGCTCGATCGGCTGACGCACCACTCGACGACGCCTCGCCCTACGAGACGCTCCGCGAGATCCTTCCAGGGGTCGAAGTACCCTATCGCGACCACCTCGCGGCGGTTTACTGAAGGAGCCATCGTGATCTGAAGGAGGTTCGCCTGATGATGTGGGGCTACGGGTACGGGGCATGGTGGATGTGGATCCCGGCAGTTCTGATACCGCTGCTGATTGTGGCGGGCATCGTCGTGGCCATCGTCTTCTCCGTGCGAGAAACGAGAACAAGCAGCCATCCTTCCGCCGGATGGGGTCAAGCCGAGTTCGATTCGGCGCGCCGGATACTGGAGGATCGGCTTGCCAAGGGCGAAATCACACCGGATCAGTTCCGGGAACTGCTCGAGACCCTTGACGTCAGTCGCCGCAGGAGTTGACCGCTGCCATCCACTCGACGCACTACCGGCCGCGCGACTGCTTCCAACCTGGCAACGACCATGACGAGCCAACACGACCTCAGCGACACCCGGGTGACGCCGCACATCGTGCTCGAGCAGATCCGTCGGCAACACTTCGCCGTGCTCTCCACGGTCGGACGGGACGGAGCCCCTCACTCTGCTGGCGTGAGTCACGGAACAACACGCCCCGGCGAACCCTTCGCCCTGTACGCCATGACCAGACGCCACCTGCTCAAAGCGCGCGACATCGCCTCGGACCCCCGGGTATCGATGGTGATCCCGATTCAACGATCCACGCTCACGTTTCTTCCACCCGCGACCATCCAGTTGCACGGGCGCAAGAAAGCGGCGATACCCGCGTCTGCTTCGTGAAGGTCACCCCCAACCCGAAGGTGCACACGCACATGGTGGGCTACCAGATCTGGGAACTGCAGCGAAACATGGAGGCCGGCGCCGGCAATGTGACCCTGGCGCCGGAGCAGTGATCGAGCCACGGCGTCGACACGCCTGACCTGCCAGAGGTCGACCAACCGGCCCCGGGTAGCGCGACCACCGCATCATGAACCCTGTCCGACCGCGTGCGTGCTCCGCGTACGGCTCCGGCGCTGCATATCGCGGGCATATCGAAATCGGGATACGCCCTGACAACAGCCGCCTGCCTTGACTGGTGGAATGGCCTACCACGAGCGCACTCGAACAGCACCACCCGGCATCTCATCCCGGGCGCCCTCGTACTCGTCGGCCGACGACGGTGCCGGTCGCGTCATCCGCGGCGCCGCCCGCAGTGATGCGCTCGACGGTGCCGATCGCGTGGTCGCGCGAACGGGCATCTCGATCTACGGTTGCTCCTCCGACGAGGCGGCAGCCTTCCGTGAGGCGGCGCCTCGCTTCGGCGTCATTCCGACGATCATCGACGCCGCGATCGCCGAACACAATGTCGGGTTGGCATTCGGCAACCGTTGCATCAGCGTCAGCCACAAGACTCCGGTCACGAACGCCACGCTTCGCCTGCTGAGCGATGCCGGCGTCGAGTACATCTCGACACGCAGCGCTGGACGGAACCACATCGATCTGGACGTCGCGCGGAGCCTCGGCATCACGGTCGAAGGCGTCGACTACGCTCCCGACGGCGTGGCCGACTACACCCTGATGCTGATGCTGATGGCGCTGCGGAACGCTCGCTCGATCGTCATCCGCGCCGAGGCGAATGACTTCAGGCTCAACGTCGTACGCGGCAAGGAACTCGGCGACCTGACCATCGGAGTGATCGGAACCGGTCGCATCGGCGCCGCCGTCATGCAGCGGTTGCACGGCTTCGGATGCCGCGTGCTCGCGTACGACCGCAACCCCAAGACGCCCGCCGACCATGTGCCGCTCGACGAGCTGCTCGAACGGAGCGACCTCATCACCCTGCACACGCCGCTCACATCGGAGACGCGACATCTGCTGGATCGCCGGCGGATCGCCCAGCTGAAACCCGGTGCGGTCATCGTCAACACCGGTCGAGGTGCGCTCATCGACACCGCAGCGCTGCTCGACGCGCTCGAGTGCGGTGCCGTCGGCGGCGCAGCGCTCGACGTGGTCGAGGAGGAGGACGGGATCTTCTACGCCGATCGTCGGCGTCGGCCGATCGAAAGCCAGCTGTTCGTGCGTCTCCAGCGGCATCCGAATGTGCTGATCACGCCGCACACGGCGTACTTCACCGAGCGCGCCCTCGCCGACACGGTCGAACACACCATTCTCAACTGCATCGCATTCGGAGGAACACAGCATGGATAAGTTGAACATCGCGATCCTCTTCGGGGGCGCCTCGGAAGAGCACCCCGTCTCGGTCAAGTCGGCGCAGGAGGTCGCCCGCCACCTCGATCTCGAGCAGTACGAGCCGTTCTTCGTCGGCATCACCACGAGTGGCGAGTGGAAGCTGTGCGAGCGCCCCGCCGCCGACTGGGAGAGCGGCGACTGCCGCACGGCGTCGTTGTCGCCCGACCGCGGCGTGCACGGACTCCTGGTGCAGCAGGACGACCGAATCACCACCATCCACCTCGATGCGGTGCTGCCATTGCTGCACGGCACGCTCGGCGAGGACGGCGCAATCCAGGGCCTGCTCGAACTCTCGGGCATCCCGTACGTGGGCTGCGACATCCCGAGCTCCGCACTCTGCATGGACAAATCGCTCGCCTACCTCGTCGTACGCAGTGCCGGCATCGCGACGCCGACCTTCCGAACGCTCACGGCCGACGGGCAGATCGACCTCGACGGCCTGAGCTACCCCGTGTTCGTGAAGCCGGCCCGATCGGGGTCGTCGTTCGGCGTCAGCCGGGTCGACGACGATGCTGCACTCGCCGCCGCGGTGCACGACGCCCGGCAGTACGACTCGAAAGTGCTGATCGAGCAGGCGGTCGCCGGCAGCGAGATCGGTTGCGCGGTGCTCGAGCACGACCTCGGCCTGATCGTCGGTGAGGTCGATCAGGTCCGCCTGTCGCACGGTTTCTTCCGCATCCACCAGGAGCGCGCGCCCGAGGCGGGCTCCGAGAACTCGGCCGTCGTGGTTCCCGCCGACATTCCCGACGAGACGCGAGTGCTCATGCAGGAGAAGGCGAAGGCCATCTACCGGGCACTGGGATGCCGCGGCCTCGCGCGGGTCGACATGTTCCTGACCGACGACGGCGAGGTCGTGCTCAACGAGGTCAACACCCTGCCCGGGCTCACCTCGTACAGCCGGTACCCGCGCATGATGGCCGCCGCCGGGCTCTCGCTCGGCGCGGTCATCGATCTGCTGGTGTCGTTCGCCGTGCGTCGGGCGGCAGCGGACCCCGGGGCACTGGAGGAAGCGGCAGGATGATCGACGACTTCGTCTTCGTGGACGAGTTCGTTCCCGGCATCCGCTGGGACGCGAAGTACGCCACCTGGGACAACTTCATCGGCAAGCCCGTCGACGGCTACTCCGCCAATCGCATCGTCGGCACGACGGCGCTGTGCACAGGCCTGGCGCTGGCTCGGGAAGCCGCAGCTGCCCGCGGCCTCGGCCTGCTGCTCTGGGACGGCTACCGGCCACAGCGTGCCGTCGACGACTTTCTGCGCTGGGCGCAGCAACCCGAAGACGGCCGCACGAAACGCAGACACTACCCGAACATCGAGCGAGCCGAGATGTTCGAGCTCGGCTACGTGGCCACCCAGTCCGGCCACAGCCGCGGCAGCACGGTCGACCTGACGCTCTTCCACCTCTCGACCGGCGAACTCGTCGCCATGGGCGGCGACCACGATCTGATGGACTCGCTCTCTCACCATGACGCCGTCGGCATTCGCGCGACCGAGGCCGGAAACCGACGTCAGCTGCGCTCGATCATGGAGAGCAGCGGCTTCAGCTCCTACGCGACCGAGTGGTGGCACTACACGCTTCGTGACGAACCGTTTCCCGACACGTACTTCGACTTTCCGATCAGGCAGGGCGTGAACGATATCGTCTCCACGCTCTCGATCCGAGGCAAGAATCGCTGATCACGTTGCTTGACGGCAGGGGCGGGCGGGACGTGGACCCGCAACGAAGAGTCGGGCCGCGGTCCGTGCGTCCCGGTCGGAGAGCTCGGGGTGTCCGTGGAGCTGACGTCGCCACTGCATCAGGCCGGCAGTCGCCTCCTGGCCTGCATTGTCGATGCGGGCGTCGACCTGAGCAGCTCGACGAGAGCATCGCGGTGGGTCAGTTGCGGATGGTGCCCGGCGCCCGCTACCGAGATCAGCTCGACGTTCGTACGCGTTGCGAGCTGTTCGACCGCGGCGGGGGTGAGGGGGTCATCGCTTCCCGTGATGATGCGGACCGGGCCGCTGAACCGACCGAGCGCTTCCACGAGTTCGGCCCGCCACTGCGTCGATCCCGCACGACTGAGTTGCTCGGCTGCCCTTTTGGCGCTGCGTCGTCGGAGGTCGCTGACGCTGGATTCGAGCGCGGCCGCGCTCGCGTCCGATCCGGTCAGCCGGTGCGACAGCCGTGCCGGGTCGGTGTGTCGCAAGTAGGTGCGCACGAGCGGGCGCAGTCTCGCCGACGCGCGCATCGGGGTTTGCAGGAAGAATGGTGCGATCAGCGTGAGTGACTCGACCTGCGCCGGGTACCGGTCGGCCGCGACCACTGCGGCAGCAGCGCCGATGGAATGGCCGACGACGTCAGCAGGCCTCCCACCCAGCACAGCGGGAAGCCACTGTTCCCAGTCTTGGATGCCTGTTCCACCGCTGAGGCCGAGTCCGGGAAGGTCAACGACCCGCGCGCCGACGCCCGACGCCACTTCGGCCCACGTGTCTGCGTTGACGGGCAAGCCGGGAAGGAGTACCCGGCTGGACCCGGGCACGCCCAGCTCGAATGTCCTCACGCCGCCGGCGTCGACGAATCGACGCCCGTCGGTCGTCACGGCGCCGAATCGATGCGCGGCCAGGTAGTCGGCCCACCGTTCGAGGGACACCCGCACATCGGGCATCGGGATCCCGTGTCGGTCGGCGAGCTCGATGGCGGGCTCTGTCGGATAGCGGTCGGCGGACATGAAGGTGAGTGTTTCGGGATCTGCCTTGGTGATCCGCTGCGGGAGCCGTCGGATGACACCGACCGGGATCCGCACCGGCGGGACTCTCGCACCGAGATGCCGGCCGACGTGCGTGAGCAGCTCCGCCAGCGGCGGGGTGTCGTCGTCGAGCACCCAGTAGGCCTTGCCCGCAGCGGACGGATCGATGGCTGCCGCCGCCATGAAGGCCGTCAGATAGTCGACCGTGACGACCGGGAGGAAGGTCGCTTCGCCGCCGGGCAGCGCGGCCGCGCTGCCGTCCCAGATCTGTTCGATCGTGCTGGCCAGTCCGATGTGCTGATCGGACTCTCCGGTCAGGCTGTCGCCGATCACGCTGGACGGATTGACGATGGTCCAGGGAAGTCCACGCTCCAGGGCTCGGGCCTGGAAGATCGCGTCCGATTCCACCTTCGACGCTTCGTAGGCGCCGAGTTCCTTGTAGGCCGCGGCGCGGTGGTCGTCCGACCAGGGGACGGTCGTGGGGTCCTGTCCGCCGACGCGGTAGCCCGAGATGTGGACGACGCGCTGCAGGTGAGGGAGGCCCTCTGCGAAGTCGAGCAACTTCTCGACGATGCCGACGTTCGCGCTGCGTGCTTCGTGGGCGGTCATCCCGAATCGGTAGGTCCCGGCGCAGTTGTGGATCTCGGTGACGAACGGGAGCGTCGATGGGCCTCCCGCGACGATCTCAGGAGCATCGAAGTCGACGATCGTCGTGCTGATGTTCCGTGTCACGCCGTGCTTCCTGAGCCATCGCTCGACACGCGCACCGGATTCTGCAGTCCGAACTGCCGCCGTGACGTTCGCACCCGCCTCGGCAAGGGTCAGGACGAGGTGCCGGCCGACCAGTCCCGAAGCTCCGAAGACCAAGGCGTGACGGGAGTTCTCATGCGGTGTCATCGCGCCCCGCCAACGGCCTGGCAGCGCTGGTCGATGAGCTCTGCCACGACGTCGGCGGCTGAGATCAGGGGCTGTGTGCTCTGCATGGCCCGAGAGACGATGACCGCCCCCTCGATCGTCGAGACGACGACCGTCGCCAGGGACCGGGCGTCCACGGCGTCGATGCCGTTGGCCTCGAGCAGCGCAGACGTCGGGGCGATCCACGATTCGAAGGCCGTGGCGCAGGCATGCCGCAGTCGCTCGCTCTCCGCGCCCATCTCCAGGGTGACGACGGAGACCGGGCATCCCAGTCGGAAGCCGCTGTCGCTGACGATGGCCGTCAGCGTCTCGATCGCGGCGCGAACGGCCTTGCCCGCACCGCCCTCGGACCCTGCCGCCTCCACGATCAGCGTCTCGAACTGCTTCTCGGCGAGTTCGACCGCTGCGACCCCCAAGCCCTCCTTCCCGTCGGGGAAGTGGAAGTAGATCGAGCCCTTGGGGGCTGCAGCATGTTCAGTCACCGCGTTCAGGCCGGTGCCGCTATAGCCGTTGGTCTGGATGAGCTCGAGCATGGATGCTGCGAGCCGTGCCTTCGTCAGGTCTCCTTTGGATGCCATGACGTAAATAATAGACCGGTCTACATATTTTCTGCAATCGCCGAGAGAAGGCCCAGGAGTGCCGGACAGGTCGAGAGTGCTGCCAGACCGGTCGAGTCCGGCCGACCACCGCACCAGACGCACCACCATGGCGCGCTCGACCGAACACTCGGCGGACAAGCGCGAATGCCAGTCCCTCCCCTCTGTTCGAGGCAAGAAACCCTGATCATGTCGATTAAGGTAGGGCGGACGGGACTTGAACCCGTGACCGATGGATTATGAGTCCACTGCTCTGACCAGCTGAGCTACCGCCCCGCGCGCCGGATCACTCCGAGGATGCGGCCGGCGCGATGTCGGTGACCGGATCGGTCACCGGCCTCCCACGATACAGACTCTCGAACGTCGAGATGGTGCGCTGGATGTCGTGCGCGGCGATGAGCCGGATCGACCCCTCTTTCAGGGCGCGGAACTCGGCCTCGGGCGCCTCCAGCACTTTCCGCAGCTTCGCCGCGAGGTCTTCGGGGCTCGACGGCTCGAACAGGTAGCCGTTCTCGCCGTCGTGCACGAGGTGCGGCAAGGCCATGGCGTTCGCGGCGACGACGGGCAGCGCCGAAGCCATCGCCTCCATCGTCACGATCGACTGCAGCTCGGCGATCGAGGGCATCGCGAGCACCGTGGCGCGGTGATACGCGTCGCGCAGCTCCTCATCGGTGACCCGACCCGTGAACGTGACGCGGTCGGCGATGCCGAGTTCCACGGCGAGGTGCTGCAGGTTCTTCAGCTGGTCGCCGCCGCCGACGATCTCGACCTTCACGTCGAGCTCTGCAGGCAGCAGCTTGGCCGCGCGCAGCAGCACGTCGATCTGCTTCTCGCCCGTCACGCGGCCGACGAAGAGGATGCGGTTCTCGGTGCGCGGCTCCCAGTTCGGCGAGTACTTGTGCGCGTCGATGCCGCACGAGATCGCGTGCACGCCCTCGAGGCCGGTGTGCTCCTCGAGGAAGCGCGCGGCCTTGCGGGTCGGCGTCGTGACCGCCTCGGCCCGCCCGAACGAACGTCGTGCCGCCCGCCAGGCGAGGCCCGTCGCCCACTCCTGCCATGCCTTCGGCAGCATTGTGAACTCGAGCATGTTCTCGGGCATGAAGTGATTGGTGCCGATGATGCGGATGCCGCGCTTCTCGGCCTCGATCGAGAGCCCCCGGCCGACCACGATGTGCGACTGGAAGTGCACGACGTCGGGCTTCACCTCGTCGATGACCCGGGCGCTGTTCTGCTTGATGCGCCACGGCAGCGCGAACCGCAGCCAGTCGTGCGGGTACCAGCGCCAGCTGAGCAGGCGGTGCGCCGTGAGCTCCTGCCCCTCGTGCACCTCCTTCCAGGTGCCGTGCTTGCGGCTCGCGGCCGGCGCCATGACGTGCACCTCGTGCCCGCGCTCGACGAGCCCCGCAGCCAGGCGCTCGGCGAATCGCGCCGCACCGTTGACGTCGGGAGCGAACGTGTCGGCGCCGATCAGGATCTTGAGGGGGCGGTCGGGCGTGGCGCCAGCGGGCGTACTCGCACCGGGGGTGTCAGACACGGGTCGTGGTTCCTCACAGTTCTTGGGCGGGACGGTCGGTCCCGTCGAGTACCGCGGCGCAGGCGATGAGCGCGGCGGACTGAATCCGACCATAGTCTACGCAGCGCACCCTGACGGATGCCCGGCGGCGGGTCGGAAGTTCGGGTTGCGCGCGCCTCAGAGACGCGTCTGGGGGTGGTTCTTCGCGAGGCGGAACACGCCCCACACGGCGATCGCACCGGCGAGGACGTATACGACCATCGCCCACGGCGGTGCCTGCGAGGCCTCGCCGAGCACCGCGATGCCGATGACGACCGCGACGAGCGGGTCGACGACGGTGAGACCGGCGATGACGAGGTCGGGCGGGCCCGACGCGTAGGCGTTCTGCACGAAGTACGCGCCGAGCGCCGTCGCCGACAGCAGTCCGATGATGCAGAGCACCGTCAGCCAGCCGAACCCGCCCTGCTCGATCGCGCCGAGCACGACCTTCGCGAGCGTGGCGACGAAGCCGTAGAGCACGCCGGCCATGATCACGTAGTAGATCGCCCGGATCCGCTTTCGGAACCAGATGAACGTGACGAGTGCGACCAGGAGCACCACGAGCAGGATCAGCAGGATGATGATCAGCTGCGCGTCGGTCACGGGCTTGTCGACCGCGGTGAACGCGGCGACGCCGACGAACAGGAACACGCCGCCGACGCACATGATGATGGCGATCACCGACTTGTGATTGAGCTTCACGTGATTCACACGCGAGTTCACGATCGACGTGATCACGAGCCCGATCGCGCCGAGCGGCTGCACGACGATGATGGGCGCGAACTTGAGGCTCGCGAGCTGGAAGACGATCGCGAGCCCGAGCATGAGCGTGCCGAGCACCCACGACGGACGGGCGAGCAGCAGGCCGAGCTGCCGCAGGTCGAGCCCCTTGCCGAGCGTGTCGCTCGTGTGCGACTCGACCTTCACGACGCCCCGGTGCTGGAACTGCGCACCCAGCGAGAGGAAGACGGCGCCGATCAGCGCGAGCGGGATGCCGATGAACGTCTGAGGGTCGAGCGGGATCTGCTCCGCGAGGTCGCTCAGGTCGGGGTTCACGCAACGACCCTACCTGCTCACCGCCCGATATCCTTGCCGAATGGCCGTGCTCCCCATTCGAATCTCCGGTGATCCGGTGCTGCACTCCCCCGCGAAACCTGTCGAGACGATCGACGACGAGGTACGCCGCCTGGTGGCCGACATGTTCGAGACGATGGACGCGGCGCCCGGCGTCGGCCTCGCCGCACCGCAGGTCGGCGTCGGCCTCCGCCTCTTCACGTACGGCTGGGTCGACGAGGAGGGCAACCGCTGGCGGGGCGTCGCCATCAATCCCGAACTGCTCATCTCGCCGCCCCCTCCCGGCGACCCCGACCTCGACGAGGAGTCGGAGGGGTGCCTCTCGTTCCCCGGCGAGCGGTTCGGGCTGCGACGTGCCGATCGTGCACTGCTGCGCGCCACCGATCTCGACGGCGACGAGTTCGAGATCGACGCGCACGGATGGCTCGCCCGCATCTTCCAGCACGAGTACGACCATCTCGACGGAACCCTCTACACCGACCGGCTGTCGTACCCCGACCGCAAGATCGTGGCGAAGATCACGAAGAAGCTCGGATGGGGCCGGCCGGGCGTGTCCTGGATGCCCGGGGTCGACGATCTCGAGGGCTGAACGACGCGAGGGATGCCTCGTGCGGCATGCTGGTCGCGCACGCGGGCGTCGCCCGAGGCATCCGGTCAGGTGAACGCGCGGATGCCCGCCGCGACGGCCGCGGCGACGAACACGACGATCACGAACGGCACCCTGAGCGCGTAGAGCGCGGCCGCGACGATGAGCGCGGGCACGCGCGCGTCGACGACGATCTGCTGGCCCGCGCCGAGCGTCTGCACCGCGATGAGCGCGGCGAGGAGCGCCACCGTGAGGAGGTCGGCGATGCGCGCCGGACGCTCGCGCTCGAGGAAGCCCGCGGGCACGAGGTGCCCCGACAGCTTCAGGGCCAGGGTCGCTGCCGAGGCGATGAGGATGATGTGCCACGTGGTCATGCCGCCCGCTTCCTCGAGAAGAGGTCGAACCAGCCGACGACGACGGCGACGAGGGCCGCGACGAGCACCGGGAGCCCCGGCATGAGCACGGGGGTCGCGATCGTCGCGACCACCGCGGCGCCGACGGCGACGGCGCCGGCCTGCACCCGCTTCAGGCGCGGCCAGAGCAGGCCGAGGAACGCGGCTGCGGCCGCCGCATCGAGGCCGTAGGCGCTCGTGTCGCCGAGCGCGTCGCCGATGAGCGCGCCGAGGAAGGTCGTCAGGTTCCATCCGATGAAGATGACGATCCCCGTGACCCAGAATCCGACGCGCGCGGCGCGATCGTCGGTCTGCGCCAGCGCGACCGCCGTCGACTCGTCGATCGTGATCCACGCCGCGGCGATCGTGCGCCAGAGGCTCGAACGGTGCCCGTCGTGCGGTGCGTCGACGACCGGCTTCATGCGCATGCCGTAGACGACGTTGCGGATGCCGAGCATCGCCGCCGTCGCGATCGCCGACCCTCCGGCCGCGACGCCGCCGGAGGCGAGCACGCCCACGAGCGCGAACTGCGAGCCGCCCGTGAACATGACCAGGCTGAGGAAGCACGTCTGCCAGACGTCGAGCCCCGCGGCGACCGCGAGGGCTCCGAACGAGATGCCGTACGCCGCCGTCGCGATGCCGACGGCGAAGCCGTCTCGGATTGCCCCGCGTCGAGCGGCGTCGACGGCCGCGGCAGCCGAAGCCTCCGCCCGCTCGTCCACGCCGCCTCCCGAAGAGAAGAAAGGCCGCCCGGACACCGGGCGGCCTTTCGCTTGCTCCCCCACTTGGACTCGAACCAAGAACCTATCGGTTAACAGCCGATTGCTCTGCCAATTGAGCTATGGAGGATCGCTTGTTCAGCACCGTTACTCTAGCAAACGGTCGGCCAGTCTCCCAATTCGAGGATGCCTCGGACCGGATGAAAGGGACGGGCGGGTCAGTACCCGGCATCGAGGTCGATGACCCCGTCGAATTCGCCCTCCCCGAGGAACGCGCGCACGTTGTGCTCGACGCGCTCGGCGAGCAGGGCGGGGGTCGTCGCGAGCGCGTCGGCCACGTGCGGCGTGATGAGGCAGTCGGGCGCGGACCACAGCGGGTGCCCGACCGGCAACGGCTCGGGATCGGTCACGTCGAGGCCCGCCCCGCCGAGGTGGCCCGAGGCGAGCGCGGTCACGAGCGCGTCGGTGTCGATGATCGGCCCGCGGCCGACGTTGACGACGACCGCACCGGGCGCCAGCGCCGCGAGCACGTCGGCGTCGACCAGCCCGCGGGTCTCGTCGGTGAGGGCCGCCGCCACGATGAGGACACCGGCGCCGGCCGCGACCTCGACGAGCCGATCGGTCGTCACGGTTCGCGCCGCACCCTCGAGGTCGCCGGCACGACGGCGCACGACCGACACCCGTGCCCCGAAGGGCACGAGCAGCCGCAGCAGCGCCGCGGTGATGCCGCCGGCGCCGATGACGACGACGTCCGCGCCGAACAGGCTCCGGCTCGATTCGTCGCGACGCCACTCGACGGCCCTGACTCGCCGAGGAAGGCGTCGAAGCGCCGCGAGCGTCAGGGTCAGCGCGTGTTCGGCGACCGGTCGCGAGTAGACGCCCTTGCCGCTCGTCCAGGTGCGGCCGTCGCCTCGGACGCCCGCGAGCACGTCGGCGAATCCGTCGACCCCGGCCCACGGCAGCTGCACCCACTCGACGCCCGGCGCACGGCGCAGCACCTCGGCCAGGTCGTCGCCGCCCGACGAGGCGCTCCACACGATGCCGCGGGTGCGCTCGTCGAGCGGCCCGACGACCCCGCCCGCGCGTTCGACGGCCGCGACGAGTTCGGGGGCCGCCTCGGGCACGACGGCGATCGACGTGCCCGAGCGGCGCGCGCCCGAGGCATCCGTCATGCCAGCGGCTCGGCCAGGTCGTCGGTGATCGCGTGACCGTCGTCGAGCGCGCCGGCCAGCGCCATCACGTACGGATGCCGCGGATCGTCGAACACCTCGTCGATCGTGCCGATCGCGACGAGCTCGCCACGATCGAGCACGGCGATGCGATCCGCGGTGCTGCGCAGCACCGGCAGGTCGTGGCTGATGATCACCGCCGAGAAGGTGTGGTGGTCGCTGAGATCGCCGATGAGCTGGGCCACGACGTCGCGCACGCTGAGGTCGATGCCCGCCGTCGGCTCGTCGGCGATGAGCAGCGACGGACCGAGCACGAGCGCGCGGGCGAGTGCCACCCGCTGGCGCTGTCCGCTCGACAGCTCGAACGGGTACTTCTCGAGCATGCCGAGCGGCAGGCGCACCCCGTCGAGCATCGTCGCGACGCGTGTCGTGAGGGCCCTCCGGTTGTACCGGTGATCTCGTTCGAGGATGGGGCCGCCGATGATCTCCGCGACGCTGCGATCCGAGGGCAGCGTCGAGGAGGCGTCCTGAGCGAGATAGCCGACGTGGAACCGGAGCTCCGAGACCTTGCGTTTGGGCAGGCGGCGCAGGCCGTGCCCGAGCACGGTCGCCTCGCCGCCCGTGATCACCGGCCGCACCTCGGCCGAGCGCGGCTCGAGGGCGACGCCGGAGAGCACCTTCGCGAGGGTCGACTTGCCGCTGCCCGCGCTGCCGAGGAGGCCGAGCACCTCCCCCGGCGCGACCGTCAGCGAGACGCCGTGCAACGCGACGTGCGCGGGACTCGCGCCGTGCGCCGGGTACTCGATCGACAGATCGCTCAGCACGACCGGATAGCCGTGCGCGTTGCGGTGCATCAGTCTGCCTCCCGGAGCCGGCGCAGTTCCTCTCGACGTTCGGCCTGGGCACCCGGATCGGGCACGGGCAGGGAGGCGAGCAACCGCTGCGTGTAGGGATCGCGCGGCGCGCCGAGCACCTCGGCGCCCGTCCCCTCTTCGACGAGTTCCCCACGATAGAGCACCGCGATGCGATCGGCCAGCAGGTCGACGACCGCGAGGTCGTGGCTGATGAAGAGCGACGCGAAGCCGAACTCGCGCTGCAGCTCGTCGAAGAGCTCGAGCACGCGCGCCTGCACCGAGACGTCGAGCGCGCTCGTCGGCTCGTCGGCGATGAGCAGCTCGGGTTCGAGTGCGAGCGCTCGAGCGAGGCTCGCGCGCTGGCGTTGTCCACCCGAGAGCTCGTGCGGGTAGCGGTCGCCGTAGGCGCGCGGCAGCTGCACCGCCTCGAGCAGTTCGTCGACCCGGTGACGCGCGTCGGCCGCGTTCTGCGCGCGACCGTGCACGACGAGCGGTTCGGCCACGCACTCCGCGATCGTGAGCAGCGGGTTGAAGCTCGACGCCGGGTCCTGGAAGACGAAGCCGATGCGGCTGCGGACCTGCCGGAACTCGCGTTCGCGGATGCCGTTCATCTCGTGGCCGAGCACGCTGAGCGATCCGCCGGTGACCTTCGTCAGGCCGGCGATCGCGCGACCGATCGTCGTCTTGCCGGAGCCCGACTCGCCGACGAGGCCGAGCACCTCGCCCGGGCGGATCACGAAGTCGACGCCGTTGACCGCGCGGAACCCCTGGCGGCCGAATCGGCCCGGATACGCGATCTCGAGCCCCTTCGCCTCGACGACGGGCGTCCCCTCGGCCCAGCCCTCGGGCCGGGCCGCAGCGCGGGCCGCGGTCTTCGCGGTGCCGGTGCCGACGTACGGCACCGCCGCGAGCAGGGCCTTCGTGTAGTCGTCCTGCGGATCCGCGAACAGCTGCTCGGCGGTCGCCTGCTCGACGACCTTGCCCTGGTACATCACGGCGACGCGGTCGGCGAGGTCGGCCACGACGCCCATGTTGTGGGTGATCAGCACGATGCCCATGTCGAACTCGTCACGGCAGCGACGGAGCAGGTCGAGGATCTCGGCCTGCACGGTGACGTCGAGGGCCGTCGTCGGCTCGTCGGCCACGATGAGCCCGGGGTCGAGCACGAGCGCCATCGCGATGACGATGCGCTGCTTCTGACCGCCGGAGAACTGGTGCGGGTAGTGGTCGATGCGCGTCTCGGGGTCGGGGATGCCGACCCGGCGCAGCACGTCGATCGCCTTCGCACGCGCGTCCTTCTTCGAGATCTCGGAGTGGGCGCGCAGCCCCTCGATGATCTGCCAGCCGACCGTGTACACGGGGTTCAGCGCAGTCGACGGCTCCTGGAAGACCATGGCGACATCGGCGCCGCGGATGTCGCGGAGCTTGCGCTTCGACACCGACACGATGTCGTGCTTGCCCGTGCCGGCCTTGTTCGACAGGATCACCGCGCCGCTCGCGGTCGCCGTCTCGGGCAGCAGCCCGAGGATCGTCTTCGCGGTCACGGTCTTGCCGCTGCCGGACTCCCCGACGATTGCGAGCACCTCGCCGCGCTCGACGCTCAGCGTGACATCGTCGACCGCCTTCACGGCGCCCGCGTCGGTCGAGAACGAGACGCCGAGGCGCTCGATGCTGACGACCGTGTTCGTCGTGCTCATCGCTCGACCTCGATTCCGTGCTCGTCGAAGGTGGCTTCGTCTTCGAGTCCGCGCAGGCCGCCGGGGCCGGCGACGAGCGTGCCGCCCGGCACGACCGAGGTCTCGGCGACTTCGCCGGCGGACTGGGCGACTCGCCGACGGCCGCGCAGGCGCGGGTCGGCGAGATCGTTGAGGCTCTCGCCCACGAGCGTGATGCCGAGCACGGCGAGCACGATCGCGAGGCCGGGGAAGAGGGCGGTCCACCAGATGCCGCTCGTCACGTCGGCCACGGCCTTGTTGAGGTCGTAGCCCCACTCGGCCGCTGCGGTCGGCTCGATGCCGAAGCCGAGGAATCCGAGGCCGGCGAGCGTCAGGATCGCCTCCGAGGCGTTCAGCGTGAAGATGAGCGGCAGCGTTCGGGTCGCGTTGCGCAGCACGTGCCGGAACATGATGCGCGCGTGCGGCGCACCGAGCACCTTCGCCGACTCGACGTACGACTCGGCCTTGATGCGGACCGTCTCGGCCCTGATCACCCGGAAGTACTGCGGGATGAAGACGACGGTGATCGAGAGCGCAGCGGCGAGGATGCCACCCCAGAGGCTCGACTGACCGCCCGAGATCACGATCGAGAGCGAGATCGCGAGCAGCAGCGACGGGAAGGCGTAGATCGCGTCGCACACGACGACGAGCACTCGGTCGAACCAGCCGCCGAAGTAGCCCGAGACGAGGCCGAGCAGCACGCCGATGAACAGCGAGCACACGACGGCGACGATGATGACGAACAACGCCGTCTGGGCGCCCCAGAGCACGCGCGACAGGACGTCGAAGCCGCCCGAGGTGGTGCCCAGCAGGTGCTCGGCGGATGGCGGCTGCTGCGCGCCGAACCGGCCGTCGGGCCCACGCAGTTGCGCGAAGCCGTACGGCGAGATGACCGGTGCGAGCAGGGCCGTGAGCACGAACAGGGCCGTGATCACGAGGCCGGCGACGAGCATGCCGCGCTGCAGGCCGACGCTCTGCCGCAGCTGGTGGACGACCGGCAGGCGGTCGCGCAGGCGCCGCTTCGGCACCGCGGGAATGGAAGCCGTGGTCATCTCAGTACCTCACCCTCGGGTCGATGAAGGCTGCGATGATGTCGACGATGAAGTTCGTCAGCGCGACGATCACGGCGAGCAGCACGACGATGCCCTGCACCGCGACGAAGTCGCGCGCTTTCAGGAACTCGGCGAGCATGAAGCCCAGGCCCTTCCACTCGAAGGTCGTCTCGGTGAGCACCGCGCCGCCGAGGAGGAGCGCGATCTGCAGGCCGATGACCGTGATGATCGGGATGAGCGCCGGGCGGTACGCGTGCTTGCGCACGAGCCGGTACTCGCTCACACCGCGAGAACGCGCCGCGTCGACGTAATCGGTCGACAGGGTGCCGATGACGTTCGTGCGCACGAGCCGCAGGAAGATGCCGGCCGTCAGGAGTCCGAGCGCGATCGAGGGCAGGACGGCGTGCGCGAGCACGTCGCCGAGCACGGCCGGGTCGCCGGTCATGAGGGCGTCGATCGTGTAGAACCCGGTCGGATTCGGCAGCGTCTCGATCGCGATCGTCGCACCCGTCGAGGCGCGCCCGTTCACCGGGAGCACGCCGAGCCACACCGAGAACACGAGCTTCAGCAGGAGGCCCGAGAAGAACACGGGGGTCGCATAGCAGAGGATCGCGAAGACGCGGAGCGAGGCATCCTGCCCCTTGTCGCGGAAGTAGGCGGCGATGAGGCCGCCGGGGATGCCGATCAGGAAGGCGACGATGAGCGAGTAGAACGCGAGTTCCATCGTGGCGGCGCCGTAGGTGAAGAGCACCTCGGTGACGGGGCGGTTGTTCGTGAGCGTGGTGCCGAAGTCGCCCGTGAGCAACTGGCCGAGGTACTCGAAGTACTGCACGAAGAGCGGCCGGTCGAAGCCCGCGGCGTGGATGCGCTCGGCGAGCTGGTCGGGTGGCAGCTGCCCGCCGAACTTCGCGGTGATGGGGTCGCCGGTCGTGCGCATCAGCAGGAAGACCAGCGTCACGAGGATGAACACCGTCGGAATGATGAGCAGTGCCCGGATGATGATGTAGCGGCCGAGGCTGGGACCGCCCGAGGATCTCTTGGATCGCTTCGGTGCGGACTCGGCGCCGGTGGCGGGGGCCGTCGTCGTTGAGGTCAATGTTCGCCTATCGGGGGTGGGTCTCGAAGTCGGGTGGCCCGCTCACGCATGAGCGGGCCACCCGTTTCATCGCTGAAGCGACTCTATCCGGCGGTTCAGCCCTTGGTGAGGGGCGCGAACCGGAACTTGAACGAACCGTCGAGGATGGCCCCGTCGATGTCGGTGCCCGTCACGACGACCTGCGCACCCTGGAGGAACGGCACGGTCGACAGGTCGGCCGCGACCTTGTTCTGGATCTCCTCGATGAGCGCGGTGCGTGCTGCCGGGTCGGGCGTCACGGCCTGCTCGAGGATGAGGTCGTTGACCTCCTGGTTGGCGTAGTGGTTGCTCAGGAAGTTCTCGATGAGGAAGAACGGCGTGAGGTAGTTGTCGGCGTCCGAGTAGTCGGGGAACCAGCCGAGCTGGTAGGCCGGGTACACATCGGCGACGCGGTCCTTCGAGTACTGCACGTACTCGGTGGACTGGAGGTCGACCTTGAACAGGCCGTCCGCCTCGAGCTGGTCCTTGATGAGCGCGTACTCGTCGCCGGAGCCGGGACCGTAGTGGTCGGTGTTGTACTGCAGGTGCAGCTCGACCGGGGTCTCGACTCCCGCCGCCTCGAGCGTCGCCTTCGCCTTCTCGGCGTCGGGGCCGCCCTGGCCGTCTCCGTAGAGGTCCTTCAGCGGCTCGATCGCGCCGGCCAGGCCCTCGGGGACGTACGAGTACAGCGGGGTGTAGGTGCCCTTGTAGACCTGCTCGCTCAGCGCGTCGCGGTCGATGAGGTCGGCGAGCGCCTGACGCACCGCGAGCGCCTTGGCCGGGTCGGCCTCGGCGGTCTTCGCACCGTACGGCTGGGTGTCGAAGTTGAAGACGATGTAGCGGATCTCACCGCCGGGGCCGTCGACGACCTTGACCTTGTCGTTGCCCTTGAGGTCGTCGATGTCGGTCGCCGAGAGGCTGCGGTAGGCGACGTCGATGCCGCCCTCCTGCACGTCGAGCTTCATGTTCGACGAGTCGGCGTAGTACTTCAGGTTGATCGTGTCGGTCGCCGCCGGGTCGAGCAGGCCCTTGTAGTTCGGGTTCTTCTCGAACGAGATCAGGTTGTTGAAGTCGTAGCTCTTGATCGCGTACGGGCCGCCGAACGCGTTCGCCGCGACGATGTCGTCGTCGCTCGTCAGCGCGTCGGCCGAGAACGACTCCTCGTCGACGATGGCGCCGGGGAAGCTCGTCAGGATCTGCGGGAAGACCTGGTCGTTCTCCGCCTTGAGGTGGAACACGACGGTGGTGTCGTCGGGAGTCTCGACCGAGTCGAGGTTGTAGAGCAGGCTCGATGCGCCGTTGGGGTCGGCGATCTTGAGCTGGCGGTCGAACGAGAACTTCACGTCGGACGACGTGAGGTCGTTGCCGTTGGCCCACTTGAGCCCCGCCGGAAGGGTGACCGTGTACTCCGTGGGCGCCGTGAACTCGGCGCTCTCGGCGAGGTCGGGCACGACGTCGGTGCTCTCGTAGTCGGTGTTCAGCAGGTACGGGAACACCTGCGTCTGCACCGCGAGCGAACCGTTGTCGTACGAGCCGGCCGGGTCGAGCGCGGTGACCTTGTCGGTGGTGCCGACGGTGATCGTGCTGCCCGAGGCGCCGTCGCCGTTGTCGCCGCCGCCGGCCGAGCAGCCGGCCAACGCGAGCGTGGCGACCGAGAGCCCGGCAGCCGCGATGAGCGCGCGGCGTCCGTTCTTGGATGCGGATGTCATATCCGTCTACCTCTTCCTGTCAGGACTGAAGCGCACCGCGGCGTCCACGGCGCGTTCTCGTATCCCAGAGTTAGCACACGGACCGGTCGCGGCGCATTGGCGGGCCTCCCTCGCCCGCAATGTTTATTGATCTGCAATCTTCCGCGCAACGGATCGGCGTGATGCCACTCAGGACGCCGGATTCCGCTGTTCCACGCGCATCGGCCGATGCATCCGCGGCACTCGGCACGACTGCACTGTTCGGGAATACCGATGCATAACCATCGGAATCTCCCATGCGTTGAAACGGTCGAATCCCTGTCGCGCGGGATCTCGTCGGTGAAAGGATCCGGGGAATCACCTAGCCGGCGGCTATGTGCCGCCTCCACACGTGATGCATGCGGGCTGCATCGTCCCGCGAGAGACACGATCTGGGAGGTTCACGTGTCACGACACCAACACCGACGCAGAATTGGGATCCGACGGGGCGGACTCGCCGTCGCCGCGGCCTTGGGCGTCATCACGCTCGCAACCGTCTCGAGCGGGGCCGCAATGGCGGCGCCGCCCGACTCGTTCGACCCAGCGGTGCTCGACCCCGTCGACCCGCAGCACTGGGAGAACATGGACGACATGACCTGGGACGACTACGTCGGCGTCCCCGGCACCGACTGGGCGAGCGACACCGAGGGGTCGGAGCGGCAGTTCAACGGCGCGATCGTGCTGCTCGACTTCGAGAACCAGCCGTTCCTCGTCACCCAGCCCGAGGGTTCGCACCCCTTCGGCGACCCGTCGGGGCTCGCGAACGGTCTCGACCGCGAGGACGTGCCGCAGTTCTACCTCGACCTGTTGAACACGCCCAATGAGCTCAACCACGGCCGCACCATCAACGACTACTGGATGGAGCAGTCGGGTGGTCGGCTCAGCGTGCAGATGGAGGCGTTCGGTCCGTACCAGCTCCCCGGCAACATCGAGGAGTACGGCCTGAACGACTCGTTCAACAAGCCGAATGCGGCGTACTGCCCGCAGGGCGAGTCGTGCGACAAGGTGCTGCGCACCGACGCGCTCGCGCTCTGGGGTGCCGACCTCGGCGTGCCGGACCCGCTCAAGGAGTTCGACCAGGTGTTCTACATCACGGCCGGGCACGACGAGTCGTCGACGTGGGAGGAGTTCGGGCAGATGCTGTTCGAGTCGCCCGAGGACGTCACCGACGACTTCGGCCCGCCGCGCGACGAGAACGGCCAGGCGCTCGACCAGAACGGGCAGCCGATGGCCAACTGGGCGAAGACCCGCTACATCCCGTGGACGTCGTGGCAGGCCGCGATCAACCACTGGCCGAACGCGAACTTCCCGTCCAACGGCCGCGCCGGCAACTCGACGCAGGCCGAGTCCTCGGGCATGGGCACCTTCGCGCACGAGTTCTCGCACATCCTCGGGATCTCCGACAACTACGGCAACCCGTACGGCACCGAGGCCGACGACGGCGGTCCGCTCCGTGACACGAGCGGCCCGTTCGACGTGCTCGCGCGCGGCTCGTTCAACGGTCCCGGCGGCACGCACGAGCGCTGGAGCGTTCCGTCGGTCGCCGGCGGCTCGCAGCCCGCGGGCGTCGCGCTGCGCAACCGCATCAAGCTCGGGATCATCGACCCGTCGAACTACCTGAACCTGCAGGAGTCCGAGCTCGACGCGCTCGGTTCGGTGGTCACCGAGGTCACCTCGCGCGCGGTCATGCGGCCGGGCGAGCTCACCGGCATCAACCTCGTGTTCGACAAGCCCGACGCTGCGGCGGCCGACAACTCGACCGGCACGTGCACCCGACGGGCGCAGTTCGACTGCGACGGCGGCTCGTTCGACAACTACACCGTCGAGGTCATCGACCGGATGGGCACGGACTCGTTCCAGCCCGACCACGGCGTGATGATCGCGAAGACGAAGAACCAGGACCGCAACCCGTTCATCTGGACGGTCGACGCGAACCCGCAGAACATCGACACGGTCGACTACGTCCGCCCGGACGGCACGCCGATCATGATCACGCGTGGCGACCAGCGTCAGCTGAACGATGCGCTGTTCCATGCCGGCAACGACTCGGGCTCGGAGTACGAGTACGTCGACGAGGCCAACGGGCTGCACTTCTACATCCTGAACATGGAGCGCGACGACGACGGCATCCTGTCGTACGACGTGGCGGTGCGCTCGACGGTGAGCGCGGGCCCCCAGGCCCGCGGCGTCGATCTCGGAAAGGCGATCGTGAAGGGCGACCTCGCGTCCATGCACGGTCAGGCGCAGGCCAAGGGCGTCTCGATCGCGCAGTGCCAGGTGCCGCTGACCAACACGGGTGACGCCGTCGCCGATGCGAAGGCGAACAGCGACATCTACCGTCTCACGACGTCGATCGACGGCCGCGGCTGGTCGGTGAACACTCCGAGCAGCATCGTCTCCGCCGCCGCCGGCGAGACGATCACCGTTCCGGTCTACGCCTCCCGGGGTGCGGACGCCGCCCGTGACGCCACCGTCACGGTCACCGCGACGTCCGAGAACGACCCCTCGGCGACCGAGACGATCACCTGCGAACTCGACGCACCGGGCAACGCCCGCTGAGTCGGGCGCATCGATCGGCGACCCGCGGAACCGGAACCCCTCGGTTCCGGTTCCGCGGGCGCACCGTCGGCGATCGTGCTCGACCGACCACGACCACGCCCGCCCGACCGCGGGCCGCAGGAGGCGACATGGCATTCCGACCGATCCCCCGCGCGACGCTGTGCGCCGCGCTCGCCCTGTCCGCCGCCGCGCTCGCCGGGTGCGCCTCCCCCGGTGACGCGGCCGGAGGCGAGGTCCAGCTCGTCGTTCGCGACGGCAGCCTTCGGGAACTCGGCGCCGTCTGCTCGGGCGCGAGGCCCTACCTCGGGTTCCACAAGGGCGCCGAGCTCGCACTCATCGACGCCGACGGCCGGGAGTCCTACCACGCGGTGCTCGGCGACGGCGAGGCGGTGAAGGTCGACGACATCGACTACGGCACCGCCCCGCGAATCCCGACCTTCTGCCGCTTCGTGCTCGATGCCGCGACCCTCGAGAGCGGCACGTACAGCGTGAGCATCGACGGCGACGTCGTCGCCGAGCACGTCGTGGACGGACCTGCGACCATGATCTTCGTGCCGGCCCTCGCGTCGGTCGACCCGTCCTCCGAAGGAGCAGAATGACGCCGCCCCGATCAGCCGCAGTGTTCACCGTCGTCGCCGCGCTCGTGCTCATGATGACCGCCTGCGCGTCAGGGCCAAGGGGCGGCGCCGACCGGCTCCCCGGGCAGCTCCCCGCCGACGCGTCGTTCGCTGCGGTCGACGGCGCCCCCGACGCGCCCGCGCTCGACGGCCGACTCGTCGACGACACCCGCGTCGACCTCGAGGCGCTCGCGGCCGGTCGACCGCTCATCGTGCAGTTCATGGCGAGTTGGTGCACGAGTTGCGCCGAGCAGCAGTCGGTGATCTCCACGATCGCCGACGAGTACGGCGACGCCATCGCGATCGTGCAGGTCTCGGGCGACCGCGATGTCGCGGAGCTCACGAGCTACCTCGATGAGCAGCAAGTCGACCAGCCCGTGATCGTCGACCCCGATCTCCAGATCTGGCGCTCCTTCGCCGTCACCGAACCGCCCATGACCGCGTTGATCGACGCGGAGGGCCACCTCGCCAAGCTCTGGCCCACGGGCGCCGACGCCGACACGATCCGCGAGCAGCTCGACGCGATCGTGCTCACCGCGGGCTGAGCGCTACTCGGCGCGAAGGGCCCGCCGCTCCTGCTCGAGCTCGACGAGCGCGCGCTGCAGTGCCGAGTACGTCGCCTGATCGGCCCGGTCGAGCCGCTGCAGGCGGCCGAGCAGCTCCGATTTCTGCCGCAGCAGCTCGCGGTCGACGAGCGCGCTGACGACGCCTTGCACATACGCCTCGAGCTCGGCGTCGCTGCGCTGCGGCACCGGCAGTACCGCGAGCTGCTGCACGACGCCGGCGAACGGCTGCGGCACCTCGGCGATGACCCGGTCGACGCGCACGACGGGGTCGGTGGAGCCGAGCACCGAGGCGATGCCGTCGCGCACGACGGCGAGCGTCGCGTTGCCGAAACGCGAGTCGACGGCATGGCGCAGCAGGTCGTCGCCCACGCGTTCGGGGAACTGCAGCATCACCTGCAGGGCGTCGCGCTCGAGCCTCGTCGACGGGTCGCGCGGCAGCGCGGTGATCGAGAACGGCCGGTCGTCGCCGTCGGTCGCGGCCACCCGGGGTGTGGATGCCTCGGCCCGCGCGGTCGCGCCGCGATCGCGGCCCGCAGCCGCGCGCACGGCGCGCGTCACCTCGCCGAGCTCCATGCCGAGCATGCGGGCGAGCTCTCGGGTGTAGCCGGGGCGGATCGACGCATCGCGGATGTCGGCGACGACCGGGGCCGCTGCGCGGAGCGCGCCGACCCGGCCCTCGACGGTCTCGAGATCGAAGCGGGCGAGCGTGTGCCGGATCACGAAGTCGAACATCGGGGTGCGCGACTCGACCAGGGCGCGCACGGCGGCGTCGCCGCGGGCGAGGCGCAGGTCGCACGGGTCGAGCCCGTCGGGGGCGACCGCGACGAAGGTCTGGGCGGCGAACCGCTGCTCTTCGGCGAACGCGCGCATGGCCGCCTTCTGCCCCGCCTCGTCGCCGTCGAACGTGAAGACGACCTCGCCGACGCCAGAGTCGTCGAGCACGCGCCGCAGCACCTTGATGTGATCGACGCCGAACGACGTGCCGCACGTCGCGATCGCGGTCGTCACCCCGGCCAGGTGGCAGGCCATCACGTCGGTGTACCCCTCGACGACGACCACCCGTTGCGACCGGGAGATCTCGCGCTTGGCGAGGTCGAGTCCGTACAGCACCTGCGCCTTGTGGTAGACCGCGGTCTCGGGGGTGTTGAGGTACTTGGGGCCCTTGTCGTCGTCGAGCAGGCGCCGCGCACCGAAGCCGACGGTCTGCCCGGTGACGTCGCGGATGGGCCAGACGAGCCGGCCGCGGAACCGGTCGTAGACGCCGCGGTCGCCCTGCGACACGAGTCCGGCCGCCGCGAGCTCCTCGGTCGAGTACCCGCGACCGCGCAGGTGGTTCGTGAGCGAGTCCCAGCTCTTCGGCGCGAACCCGACGCCGAACCGTCGGGCCGCCTCGGCGTCGAAGCCGCGCTCGCCGAGGAACCGCCGCCCGATGTCGGCCGCCGGCTGCACCAGCTGCTCGACGAAGAACTCGGCGGCCGCCTGGTTCGCGGCGAGCAGTCGCGCCCGGTTGCCGTGGTCGGCGGCGGGCCCGCCGTCTTCGTAGTGCAGTTCGAAGCCGATGCGACCGGCGAGGCGTTCGACCGCCTCGGTGAACGACACGTGATCGATCTTCTGGAGGAAGCTGTAGACGTCGCCCGACTCGCCGCAGCCGAAGCAGTGGTAGTAACCGACGCCGGGCCGCACGTTGAAGCTCGGGCTGCGCTCGTCGTGGAACGGGCAGAGGCCCTTCAGCGAACCGACGCCGGCCGACTTGAGGCTCACGTGCTCGCCGATGATGTCGGCGATGTTCGTGCGGGCCTTCACCTCTTCGACATCGCTCTGTCGAATCCGGCCCGCCATGCTCACATCCTATTCGTCCTCGGTCGTCGTGGTTCCGTCGTCGTGCGCAATCAGTGCCGCACGAGCCGTTCGTGCCAGCTCAGCGCCGACTGGTCGGTCAGGCTCGCGACCTGGTCGACGACGACGCGCCTGCGCGCCTGGTCGTCGTCGGCGGCGGCCCAGTCTTCGGCGAAGCCGGCGTCGAGATGCCGGTCGCCCGTCGCGTAGAGCACGTCGGCGAGCGACGCGAGCACCTCGCGCTGCTGCACGTAGATCGGCTGCCGGGTGTTGCGCGACATCACGAACGCCGCGACGATGCCCTTCAGCACGGCGATCTCGGCCTGGATCTCGCGCGGCACGACGACGTCGGCGTCGAAGCGGATGAGGCTCGCGAGCGGGAACGCGGAGCGCGTCGCCGCCGTCGCGGCGTGCGCGAAGCGGCCGATGAGCTGGCTCGTGAGGTTCTTGAGCCGTGACTGGTCGCGCCTGCTGCCCGACCACTCGTCGAGCCAGACGTCGAGCGAGTCGAGCCGGTCGAACGCGGCGATGAGCTCGTCGTGCGGGATCGCCCCGCCGATCCACTCGTACATCGACGAGACGAGCTCGTCGTGGTCGACCCGGGCGCCGAGCGCTTCGACGTCGATGTACCCGTTGACGATGGCGTCCTCGAAGTCGTGCACGGAGTAGGCGATGTCGTCGGAGAGGTCCATCACCTGCGCCTCGATGCAGAGGCGCCGCTCGGGCGCCCCGGCGCGCAGCCACTCGAACACGGCGACGTCGTCGTGGTAGAACCCGAACTTCTGCCGCCCCGACGGGTCGGCGACGCCCGACGCCTCCGGCCACGGGTACTTGCAGCTCGCGTCGAGACTCGCCCGGGTGAGGTTGAGGCCGTAGCTTCGGCCGTCGGCGCCGAACACCTTCGGCTCGAGCCGGGTGAGCAGCCGCAGCGTCTGCGCGTTGCCCTCGAACCCGCCGATGTCGGCGGCCCAGGTGTTGAGCGCCTTCTCGCCGTTGTGCCCGAACGGAGGGTGGCCGAGGTCGTGCGCGAGGCACGCCGTGTCGACGACGTCGGGGTCGAGGCCGAGGTTGTCGGCGAGTTCGCGGCCGATCTGGGCCACCTCGAGCGAGTGGGTCAGCCGGTTGCGGGCGAAGTCGATGCCGGCCGTCGGACTCAGCACCTGGGTCTTCGCGGCGAGGCGGCGCAGGGCGCTCGAATGCAGCAGGCGCGCCCGGTCGCGCGCGAAGTCGCTGCGCCGGGAGTAGTGCTCCTCGGGCAGCATCCGCTCGCTGTCGGCGGCCTCGTAGCCGCCGAAGAGTCGCGCCGCCATCTCAGCCGCCGCTCGTGTCGAGCTCGGCGTCGACGAGGGTCACCCGATCGTGGCCCTCGAGCTCCTGCGAGGCGAGCCAGCCGTCGGGCAGCGACGGGTTCTTCGGCGTGCCGGCCCGACCGCGCGGGCCCTCGGCGCCCTCGCCCGGGTACGGCATCGTCCAGTCGAGCGTGCCGAGCAGGTCGTCGAGCATCGCGAGCGACTCGACGGTCGCGAGGCGGGCGCGCAGGTCGCCGCCGACCGGGTACCCCTTGAAGTACCAGGCGACGTGCTTGCGGATGTCGCGGCAGCCGCGTTCTTCGCTGTCGAAGAAGTCGGTCAGCAGCTCGGCGTGCCGCCGGAACGTCTGCGCGACCTGCCCGAGCGACGGCCGGAAGAGCGCGTCGTCGCCGTCGGCGAGCTCGCCGCGGAAGCCCGCCGCGAGATCGCCGAAGAGCCACGGGCGACCGAGGCATCCGCGCCCCACCACGACGCCGTCGCACCCGGTCTCGTCGACCATGCGCAGGGCGTCGCCCGCCGACCAGATGTCGCCGTTGCCGAGCACGGGCACGCTCGTGACCGTCTCTTTGAGCTTCGTGATCGCCGACCAGTCGGCCTGGCCCGAGTAGAACTCGGCCGCGGTGCGCGCGTGCAGGGCGACGGCCGCGACGCCGGCGCCCTCGGCGATGCGGCCGGCCTCGAGGTAGGTCAGGTGGTCGGAGTCGATGCCCTTGCGCATCTTCACTGTGAGCGGGGTGTCGCCCGCCGCCTTCACCGCGCCCTCGACGATGTCGCGGAAGAGCCCGCTCTTCCACGGCAGGGCGGCACCGCCGCCCTTGCGGGTCACCTTCGGCACGGGGCACCCGAAGTTGAGGTCGATGTGGTCGGCCCGGTCTTCGGCGACGAGCATGGTGACCGCCTCGGCGACCGTCTTGGGATCGACGCCGTACAGCTGGATCGACCGCGGCGTCTCGGACTCGTGGTGCGTGATGAGCCGCATCGACTCGGGCGTGCGCTCGACGAGCGCGCGCGACGTGATCATCTCGGAGACGTAGAGGCCCGCGCCGAACTCGCGGCAGAGCCGCCGGAACGCGGTGTTCGTGATGCCGGCCATCGGCGCGAGCACGACGGGCACGTCGAGCTCGAGGTCGCCGATCGTGAGCGGACCGCGGGTGAGGGTGGTGGAAGACATCACCGACGATTCTCCCAGAGTTCTGCGCCGCCTCGCCCGCCGCGCCCGTGCGAGCCTAGGATTTCGAGCAGACGAGCCACTGGGGAGGACGAGATGGCGGAACTCACGGGCGCCGAACGGGTGCGTGCCGACGCCGAGGCGCGAGGCCTCGAGGTCGAGATCATCGAGCGGCCCGCCGCGCGCAGCCTCGAGGAGGCGGCGGAGCTCATGGGCATCTCCCCCGGCGACATCGTGAAGTCGCTCGTCGTCAAGCGCAGCGACGGCAGCTTCCTGTTCGCGCTCGTGCCCGGCGGCCGCAAGATCAGCTGGCCGAAGCTGCGCGCCCTCGTCGGCGTCAACAAGCTGCAGCTGCCCGACGCGTCGCTCGCGCTCGCCGCGACGGGCTACGAGCGCGGCACCATCACCCCCCTCGGCTCGACCACCCCGTGGCCCGTGTACGTCGACGAGTCGGTCGCGGGCCGCCGCGTGTCGATGGGCGCCGGCGAGCACGGGCGGAGCCTCTTCGTCGACGCCGACGCCCTCATCGCCGCGTTCGATGCGACGGTCGCCGACCTCAGCGACCCCGAGTAACCGCCGTCGGCCATCGGCGGTGGCCGAACGGCGCGCACCGCGGTGGTCGAGGGGCGACGTGTGCCGAGCCCCGCCCGCGGGAATACCCCCTCCATCCGATGCGTTCGCATCCATCGTGACTACTCCCATCAAGATCGACATCTGGTCCGACATCGCCTGCCCCTGGTGCTACATCGGCAAGCGCCACCTCGAAGCCGGCCTCGCCTCGCTCGGCGACGACGCGCCCGATGTCGAGATCGAGTACCACTCGTTCGAGCTCGCCCCCGACACGCCCGTCGACTTCGAAGGCAGCGAGGTCGACTTCCTCGCGAAGCACAAGGGCCTGCCGACCGAGCGCGTGCAGCAGATGCTGCAGCACGTCACGGGCGTCGCCGCGAACGCCGGCCTCGACTACGATTTCGACGCGCTCAAGCACACCAAGACGCTGAAGGCCCACGAGCTGCTGCACTTCGCGAAGTCGCAGGGTCGCCAGCTCGAGCTCTCCGAGATCCTCTTCAAGGCCTACTTCACCGACGGCCGCCACGTCGGCCGCGTCGACGAGCTCGTCGAGCTGGCCGCAGAAGCGGGTCTCGACGCCGACGCCGCGCGCGCGGCCCTCGAGTCGGGCCGCTACGCCGCCGACGTGCAGGCCGACATCGCCCAGGCGGGCGCCTACGGCATCAACGGCGTGCCGTTCTTCGTCTTCGAGGGCAAGTACGGCGTCTCGGGCGCACAGCCCGCCGAGGTCTTCGGCCAGGTGCTCACCCAGGTCGCGGGCGAGCGCGACGGCGCCGCCGCGTGAGCGTCGAGATCGAGGCGGATGCCGCGGGCGCGGCGCCGCTCGCAGCGCCGGCGCAGGTCTTCCCGTCGGAGTCGCCTTCGGCCGAGGCATCCTCGCCCTTCACCATGGTGACCGGCGCCGCCGGGGCCATGGTCTGCGAGGGCGACGTCTGCTACGTTCCGGGGCTCTCCGCCGAGTAGTCCGAGTCGCTCGGCGCTCGTTACAGTGGTCGGATGCCGGACTCCCCCGCCGTACCGCGACGCATCCTCGTGGCCGGGGCGAGCGGCGCGGGCAAGTCGACGCTCGCACGACGCATCGCCGAGGCATCCGGTCTGCCCTACCAGGAGATCGATGCGCTGTTCCACGGACCAGACTGGACCGCGCGGCCGAGCTTCGCCGATGACGTCGACAGGTTCACGGCTCAAGCAGCGTGGGTGACCGAGTGGCAGTACGAGCCCGTGCGCGAGCTGCTCGCCGACCGGGCGCAGGTGCTCGTCTTCCTCGACTATGCGCGTCCGCTCGTGATGCGACGGGTCATCGTGCGCACGGTGCGTCGCCGGCTGCGCCGCGAGGAGCTCTGGAACGGCAACACCGAGGGACCCTTGCGCACGTTCTTCACCGACCCCGAGCACATCGTGCGCTGGGCGTGGTCGACGCACGCCACTCGGGGCGCCCTCGTCGACGAGGCCGCAGCGCGGCGACCGCACCTCGAAGTAGTGCGCCTCCGGCGCCCGCGCGATGCCGAGGCATGGCTGGAGAAGACCTTCCGTTCCGCGCAGTAGCGATATATCGTTGAGTATCGTTCGCATGTCGCGGGAGGTCATCATGAATGGGAATCGTTCGACCGGCGGATTCGGCGGCCAGGGGTTCGGCGGAGCCGGAAACCCGGGCGCGGCGCTCTGGGAGGCGATGGAGCAGCTGCGCTCCTCGTTCGAACAGCGCCCCGGAATGAAGCGGATGTCGCGCGGCGACGTTCGCGCGGCCGTGCTGGCGCTCCTCTCCGAGCAGCCGATGCACGGCTACCAGATCATGCAGGAGATCGAGGAGCGCAGCGGCGGCTCGTGGAAGCCGAGCGCCGGATCCGTGTACCCGACGTTGCAGCTCCTCGCCGACGAGGGCCTGATCACCGCCTCCGAGCTGCAGGGGCGCAAGACCTATTCGCTCACGGAAGCCGGCCGTGCCGAGGCGGCGGCCGCCGCCGACCGCCCGGCACCGTGGGAGTCGCCCACCGTCCACGGGGGCGCCCACCGGGCCCTCTCGAAGGCGGGTGTCGAACTCGCCGCCGCCGCCGCGCAGGTCGGCCGGAGCGGGTCGCCCGAGCAGATCCAACAGGCGGTGACGGCGCTCGACGAGACGCGGCGCCGCCTCTACGCGATCCTGGCCGAGGGCTGATCGGGTGCCGGCCGGGATGCCGTGTCCTCCGCAACGCGAGAGGATGACGGCATGACCGACGGTGCCCACCGCGCCCGCTCCCGCCGCATCCTCGGGTTCGCCGCGCGCCAGCTCGTGCAGCTCTGGTGGTACGAGCTCGTGCTGCCCAAGATCGGACTCTCGAGCGTCGCCGATCGCACGCGCGAGCGGCGGATGCGCCGGCTCGCCGAACGGTTCCGCACGCTCGCCGTCGAACTCGGCGGACTCATGATCAAGGTCGGGCAGTTCCTCTCCTCGCGGCTCGACGTGCTGCCGCCCGAGATCACCTCCGAGCTCGAGGGCCTGCAGGACGAGGTGCCACCCGTGCCGTTCCCGGCGATCCGCGAGCTCGCCGAGGCCGAACTCGGGTCGCCGCTCGACCGCGTCTACGCATGGTTCGACGAGACGCCCGTCGCGGCGGCCTCCCTCGGACAGGCGCACCGGGCGCAGCTCTCCCCCGTCGACGCCGAAGAGACCGGGCTCGACGAGGTCGTCGTGAAGGTGCAGCGTCCCGGCATCGAGCAGATCGTCGGCGTCGACCTCGCCGCGCTGCGTCGCATCGCGGGCTGGCTCCGGCGCGTGCGCGTCGTCTCCGAGCACGTCGATGCGCCTGCGCTCGTCGAGGAGTTCGCGCAGACGAGCCTCGAGGAGATCGACTACCTGCACGAGGCGCAGAACGCCGAGCGCTTCGCCGAGTCGTTCGCGGGCGACCCGCGGGTCGACGCGCCCGCCGTGGTGTGGGAGCGAACCACCCGGCGCGTGCTGACCCTCGAAGATGTCACCGCGATCAAGATCAACGACGTCGAGGCGCTGCGCGCCGCCGGCATCCCGCCGACCGAGGTGGCCCGCGTGTTCGCCGAGGTGATGTTCGACCAGGTGTTCACCCACGCCTTCGTGCACGCCGACCCGCACCCCGGCAACATCTTCGTCACTCCGCTCGCCGACGGCGACGACGGCGCGCGCGAACCCGGGGAGCGAGGCATCCCGTGGCGTCTCACCTTCGTCGACTTCGGCATGATGGCCGAGGTGCCCGCCGAGCTGCGAGCCGGGCTGCGGATGCTCGTGATCGCGGTCGCCGGACGCGACGGTCGCGCGATGATCGAGGCCGCGCACGAGATCGGAGTGCTCATGCCCTCGGCCGACACGGCCGAGCTGGAGCGGGCGCTCACGCAGCTCTTCGAGCGCTTCGGCGGTATGGGCTTCGCACAGCTCAAGCAGGTCGATCCGCGCGAGTTCCGCGACTTCGGCGTCGAGTTCGGCGACGTCGTGCGCTCGCTCCCGCTGCAGCTGCCCGAGCACCTGCTGCTGCTGATCCGCGCGATGGCACTCACCTCGGGCATGTGCAGCGGGCTCGACCCCGAGTTCAACGTCTGGGACGCGGTCGAGCCGTACGCGTCGCAGTTGCTGCAGGAGGAGGGCGGCAACCTCGTCGAGGACCTCACCGGGCAGGCACTCTCGAGCGCCCGCCTGCTCTGGGGGATGCCGCAGCGCGTCGACGCCCTCATCACGAAGGCCGACCAGGGCCGCATGTCGTTCGACACCTCGCGCCTCGAGCGACGGCTCGACCGGGTCGAGGGCGTCGCCCGCCGAGTCGTGTCGGCCGTGCTGTTCGCCGCGCTGCTCATCGGCGGGGCGCTGCTCACGGCGTCGAACCCCGCCCTCGGCACGACGCTCGTCGCGCTGTCGGTGCTGCCGCTGCTGCACGCCCTGTTCGCGGGTGTCGTCGGGCGGATCCGGCGGCGATAGCGGTCAGCCGCTGACCGTCGGCGCGTCGACCGCCCCGCCGAACCGGCGGTTCCGCCGCGCGTAGATCTCGATCGCATCCCACAGCTGGGTGCGCGAGAAGTCGGGCCACAGCGTGTCGAGGAACACCATCTCGGCGTACGCCGACTGCCAGAGCAGGAAGTTCGAGGTGCGCTGCTCCCCCGACGATCGCACGAACAGGTCGACGTCGGGCATGTCGGGCTGGTAGAGCCGCTTCGCGATCTGCTTCTCGCTCACCGCCGACGGCCGCAGCCGACCGGCAGCGACGTCATCGGCGATCCGCCGCACCGCGTCGGTGATCTCGTTGCGACCGCCGTAGTTCACGCACATGGTCAGCGTCAGCACGTCGTTGCCGGCCGTGAGCCGCTCGGCGAACTGCAGCTCCTCGATGACCGACTTCCACAGCCGCGGCTTGCGCCCGGCCCAGCGGATGCGCACCCCCCACTCGTTGAGCTGGTCGCGACGGCGGTGCAGCACGTCTCGGTTGTAGCCCATGAGGAAGCGCACCTCGTCGGGCGACCGCTTCCAGTTCTCGGTCGAGAACGCGTACACCGACAGGTGCTTCACACCCGCCTGGATCGCCCCCGCAACGACGTCGAGGAGCGCGGCCTCGCCGGCCTTGTGACCCTCGATGCGGGTGAGGCCGCGCTGGTTCGCCCAGCGCCCGTTGCCGTCCATGACGATTGCGACGTGGCCGGGCACCGCCCCCTTCGGGAACGCCGGCGGGTGGATGCCCGTCCAGTCGATCGGCCGGTAGGGCACGGCGTCGCGGTGGGTGTACGGCTTGGGACTCACGTGGTGGCCATTCCTGGTTCGGCGGGTCGGGTGGGGCGGTCGTGCGGTTCGGTCGCGTCGTGCGGGGCGACGCGAGGTGCCGGCGCGGATGCCTCGCGGCTGACGTGCGGCAACGAGCGGAGACCCCGCTCGAGATGCCACTGCGTGTACGCGGCGACGATGCCCGACGCCTGGTTGCGGTCGCGCTCGGGTGCGGCCTCGGCCACCGTCCAGTCGCCCGACAGCAGCGCCCCGAGCAGTTCGACCGTCGAGCGCGCGATGCGCGGCGTGCCGGGCGGGGCGCACTCGTCGTCGCAGACGACGCCGCCGAGCTGCACCACGACGGCGGTGTGCTCGCCGGGCCGCCCGCAGCGCGAGCAGTCGCCGAAGCTCGGCGCCCAGCCGGCGAGGGCGAGCGCGCGCAGCAGGTACGAGTCGAGGGTGAGCGCGGGGCCGTGCTCGCGCCGCGCGAGCGAGCGGAGTGCGCCGACCAGCAGCAAGTACTGCTGCAGCGAGCCCTCGGCCTCGGTGAGCTTGTCGGCCGTTTCGACCATTGCGTTCGCCGCGGTGTACGCCGCATAGTCCTGCGAGATGTCGGCCCCGTACGAGCCGAGCGACTCGGCCTGCGTCACGACGTCGAGGCTGCGACCCTCGTAGAGCTGCAGGTCGGCCACCATGAACGGCTCGAGCCTCGCGCCGAACTTCGAGCCGGTGCGGCGCACCCCCTTCGCGACGGCGCGCACCTTGCCGTGCTGCCGGGTCAGCAGGGTGACGATGCGGTCGGCCTCGCCCAGCTTGTGGGTGCGCAGCACGACGGCTTCATCTCGGTACACGGGCACACGTCGATTCTCCCATCACTGCGGGGCGCGGCATCCGTGATTCACTGTGATCGTGGAAACCGCCCAGTTCACCATTCCCCTGTGGCTCGACCTCACCGCGGTCGGGCTCGGCGGCGTGCAGGGGGCCCTGTTCGCCTCCGGCTTCCGCGGCGAACGACGCCTCGACCTGCTCGGCGTCGCGATCGTCGGCATCGTCATGGGCTTCGGCGGCGGAGCCATCAGGGACCTGCTGCTGAACGTGCCGATCGGCGCCCTCCAGAACAACTGGTACCTGGTGACCGCGGTGGCGGCGTCCCTCGTCGGCATGCTGCTCGCGGCCCCGTTGCAACGACTCAACGGCGTCATCGTCGGGCTCGACGCGATCGTGATCGGCATGTTCGGCGCGTTCGGCACGTCGAAGGCGCTCGGGCTCGGCCTGCCGCTGCTTCCCGCCGTGTTCGTGGGCGTCGCCGCCGCGGTCGGCGGCGGCATCCTGCGCGACATGCTCATGAGCCTGCCGGTGGCGATCATGCACGTCGGCTCGCTGTACGCGGTCGCCGCGGCTGCGGGATGCCTCGTGCTCGCGGTGCTCGACGTGTTCGGAGTACCGCTCTTCATCGGCGGCATCGTCTGCGTGGTCGTCACGAGCGTGATCCGTTGGCTCGCAGTGGTCTTCGACCTCTCGCTGCCCGAGCAGCGGATGCTCTACCGCCGCAAGGTCGCGACCGAGACGGGCGTGATGCCCGTCATCCACCGCTGACCGCGAGCACCGCACCCGGGCACGCCCCGGGGGTCGTTCTCGGCCGGAACCGGATGCCTCGAGGCATCCGGGCGGCGGAGAACGACCCCCGGAACGACTGGCACGGACCTCAGACGGCGGCGAGCTCGGGCTCGGGCTCGACCACGGTCGTGCGCAGCGCGCGGTTCACGGCCGAGACGACCGCCTTGAGCGATGCGGTCGAGATGTCGGCGTCGATGCCGACGCCCCACAGCACGCGCCCGGCGACCTCGAGCTCGACGTAGGCGGCCGCCTGCGCGTCGCCGCCGGCCGAGAGCGTGTGCTCGACGTAGTCGCGCAGCTTCACATCGACGCCTTCGGCGCCCAGCACGTTGAGGAACGCCGAGATCGGGCCGTTGCCGCTCGCGTCGGCGTCGACTCGCTCGTCGCCGTCGCGAAGGCCGACCCGCACGTTCACGACGCCGTCGAGGGCGCTCTCGGTGCGGAGGCCCAGCAGCTCGAACCGGCCCCACTTCTCGTCGGGACGGTCGGCCGGCGCCGGCAGGTACTCGTCGTTGAAGATGCGCCAGATGTCGTCGCTCGACACCTCGCCGCCATCGGCATCGGTCTTCGCCTGGACGACGCCCGAGAACTCGATCTGCAGTCGGCGCGGCAGGTCGAGCGCGTGGTCGGTCTTCAGCAGGTAGGCGACGCCGCCCTTGCCCGACTGCGAGTTGACCCGGATGACGGCCTCATAGCTGCGCCCCAGGTCTTTCGGGTCGACCGGCAGGTACGGCACGGCCCATTCGAGGTCGTCGACGGCGACGCCCGTCTCAGCCGCCTTCGCCTCCATCGACTCGAAGCCCTTCTTGATCGCGTCCTGGTGCGATCCCGAGAACGCGGTGTAGACGAGATCGCCCGCCCACGGGCTGCGCTCGTGCACGCGCAGCTGGTTGCAGTACTCGGCGGTGCGCTTGATGTGGTCGAGGTCGCTGAAGTCGATCTGCGGGTCGATGCCCTGCGTGAACAGGTTGATGCCGAGTGCGACGAGGTCGACGTTGCCGGTGCGCTCGCCGTTGCCGAACAGGCACCCCTCGATGCGGTCGGCGCCCGCCATGTAGCCGAGCTCGGCCGCGGCGATCGCGGTGCCGCGGTCGTTGTGCGGGTGCAGCGACAGGATCACGTTCTCGCGGTGGGCGAGGTGCCGGCTCATCCACTCGATCGAGTCGGCGTACACGTTCGGCGTGGCCATCTCGACCGTGGCGGGCAGGTTGATGATGACCTTGCGGTCGGGGGTGGGCTCGAAGACCTCGAGCACCTGGTTGCACACGTCGACCGCGAACTCCAGCTCGGTACCCGTGTAGCTCTCGGGCGAGTACTCGTAGTAGACGGTCGTGCCGGGAATCGTGCGCTCCATCTCACGGCACTTGCGCGCGCCGTGCAGGGCGATGTCGATGATGCCCTGCTGGTCGGTGCGGAAGACGACCTCGCGCTGCAGGATGCTCGTCGAGTTGTAGAGGTGCACGATCGCCTGCTTCGCACCCGCGATCGCCTCGTAGGTGCGCTCGATCAGGTGGTCGCGCGCCTGCGTCAGCACCTGGATGGTGACGTCGTCGGGGATCGCGCCGTCGTCGATGAGCTGGCGCACGAAGTCGAAGTCGGTCTGGCTCGCGCTCGGGAAGCCGACCTCGATCTCCTTGTAGCCCATGCTCACGAGCAGCTCGAACATGATGCGCTTGCGCTCGGGGCTCATCGGGTCGATGAGCGCCTGGTTGCCGTCGCGCAGGTCGACGGCGCACCAACGGGGTGCGACCTCGATGCGCTTCGACGGCCACGTGCGGTCGGGCAGCTCGACGGAGATCTGCTCGTGGAAGGGGCGGTACCGATGGACGGGCATCGCCGAGGGCTTCTGGTTGTTCTGCATGGGGTGCTCTTCTCGCTTTTCGGATCGAATCAGCCGACGACGAACTCCGCAGCGAGGGAGGCCTGGGAACTAGGACTCGCTGCGGCAGCTAAGGAGAAGCAGGCCGTGAAGCACGCGACAAGGCTAACACCCGCGCGCCGGGCGCGCACGCGTGTGACGTCGCGCGAGCCCCGGCGGGCGTCGCCGGGCGGCGCGGCGAAGCGGGCGGATGCCTCCCCCCACGCCGACCCCCCCCCCCACCCCCCCCCCGCCCCGCCGCGCCCCGCCGCGGCCGCCCTCGAACCGCACCCACGCGTCGGGGACGCTGTCGAAG
>NZ_JBSHHD010000014.1:0-96968 GCF_053618155.1 Agromyces sp. NPDC055658
GGTCGCGGGCGGGGCATCCGGTCACGACCCGCGTGGGAGCACGCGGGTCGCAACGGTGCGCACCCCTCGCGGCCGCCTGTGCAGTGGCGGCCGATCGGCTGCGAGGGGTGACGATCGAGCGCGTGGGTGCCTCGGGCCGAGGCACCCACGATCGAGCGGCTCAGCGAGCCGAGTACTCGAGACCGTGCGCCAGGGCCACCGGCTCGTTGGTGAGCTTGCCTGCGGTGGCGTTGAGGCCCTTGGCGAGCGCCGGGTCGGCGTCGAGGGCCGCCTCCCAGCCGAGGTCGGCGATCTTCAGCGCGTACGGGAGCGTCGCATTGATGAGCGCGGGCGCCGAGGTCGCCGGCACCGCACCGGGCATGTTCGCGACGCAGTAGTAGATCGCGTCGTGCACCTTGAAGGTCGGCTCGGCGTGCGTGGTCGGGCGCGAGCCCTCGAAGCAGCCGCCCTGGTCGATCGCGATGTCGACGAGCACCGCGCCCGGCTTCATCGTGGCGACCATCTCGTCGGTGACGACCTTCGGCGCGGCCGCACCCGGGATGAGCACGGCGCCGACGACGAGGTCGGCGGTCTTCAGCGCGCGGGCGATCTCGTACGACGACGAGGACATCGTCTTGATGCGGCCGTGGTAGCGGCCGTCGATCTCGCGCAGCTTCGGCAGCGAGATGTCGAACACGGTGACGTCGGCGCCGAGGCCGAGCGCGGTCGCCGCAGCCTGCTCGCCCGCGACGCCGCCGCCGATGACGACGACGTTGGCGGGGGCGGTGCCGGGCACGCCCGCGAGCAGCACGCCGCGGCCGCCCTTGGAGGCGTGCAGCTCGGCGGCGCCGACCTGCGGGGCGAGCCGGCCGGCGACCTCGCTCATGGGGGTGAGCAGCGGCAGCGAGCGGTCGGCGAGCTGCACGGTCTCGTAGGCGATCGCGGTGACGCCCGAGTCGAGGATGGCCTTCGTCAGCGGCAGGTCGGCCGCGAGGTGGAGGTAGGTGAAGAGCGTGAGGTCGTCGCGGAGGTAGCCGTACTCGCTCGCGATCGGCTCCTTGACCTTCAGCACGAGCTCGGCCGACCACGCCTCGGCGGCGGTGGCGACGATCGAGGCACCGGCCTCGGTGTACTCGGCGTCGGTGTAGCCCGCGCCGAGGCCGGCGCCGGCCTCGATCGCGACCGAGTGCCCGCGCTGCGTGAGCGCGTGCACGCCGGCGGGGTTCATCGCGACGCGGAATTCGTTGTTCTTGATCTCAGCAGGCACGCCGATGCGCATGTTGGCTCCGAATGGTGTGTGGGGTGTTCCTCATATCATCGCCGGTTGTTCGTCGTCGAGAAAGAACCACCGTGGAAAATTCGGTATCATCGACCAATCCTGTTCGTTCGTTCGAAAGGTGGTCGCATGATGACCGATGCACCGCAGATCAGCGCCCCGGGGTCCGACCCCACGGCGGTCGCACTCGACGCGATCGACCGGCAGATCATCGCGCTCCTCCACGAGAACGCCCGCATCCCGAACGTCGAGCTCGCCCGCGCCGTCGGCGTCTCGCCGTCGACCTGCCTCGCCCGCGTGCGCTCGCTGCGCGAGCGGGGCGTCATCGTGCGCTACACGGCCGAGATCTCCCCGGCCGCGCTCGGCTACCACCTGCAGGCGCTCGTGAGCGTGCGCATCCGACCCGGAGCGAGGCACCTCATGGAGCAGATCTCGGACGACCTGCGACGCGAGCCCGAGGTCGCCCAGCTCTTCTTCCTCGGCGGCACGGAGGACTTCCTCATCCACGTGCGGGTGCGCGACAGCGACCACGTCCGCCAGTTCGTGCTGAAGAACCTCTCGGCGAACCCGGCCGTCGCCCTCACCGAGACGAACCTCGTGTTCGAGCACCACACGGCGATGTCGGCGGGTCTTCGCGCGGTGCTCTGACCCTGGTTCGCGACCTCGCTCCGCGCCTCTTCAACCCTCGGCGGGACCGAGCGGCAGGATCTCACCGAGGTCGAGCCCGTCGGGCGCCTCGAGCTGTGCGTACGTGCAGCTCTCGGGCGTGCGGTCGGTCCGCCACCGGCGGAACTGCGCCGTGTGCCGGAACCGGTCGCCCTCCATGTGGTCGTACGCGACCTCCACGACGCGTTCGGGCCGCAGCGGCACGAACGAGAGGTCCTTGCCGGCGCTCCACCGGCTCACCGCTCCGGGCATGCGGGTCGTCGCATGCGCCTGGGCCTCGGCCCATTCTCCCCACGGGTGGTCGGACAGGTCGGTGGCGACGAGCGGTGCGAGCTCGGCGACGAGCTCGGCGCGACGGGCCATCGAGAACGCGGCCACCACGCCGACGTGGTGCAGCCGCCCGTCGTCGCCGTACAGCCCGAGCAGGAGCGACCCGACGACGTCGCCCGACTTGTGCCACCGGTACCCGGCGACGACGCAGTCGGCCGTGCGCTCGTGCTTGATCTTGAACATCGCGCGCTTGTCGGGCAGGTACGCGCCCTCGAGCGGCTTGGCGACGACCCCGTCGAGCCCGGCACCCTCGAAGCGCGTGAACCAGTCGCGGGCGACGTCGAGGTCGGCCGTCGCCGGCGTCACGAACACGGGGTCGGATGCCTCGGCGAGCGCCTGTTCGAGCCGGCGACGCCGCTCGCCGAACGGCGTGCCGGTCAGGTCGTCGTCGCCGAGCGCGAGCAGGTCGAACGCGACGAACGAGGCCGGGGTCTCCTCCGCCAGCAACTTCACCCGGCTCGCCGCGGGGTGGATGCGCTGCTGCAGCGCGTCGAAGTCGAGCCGGCCGCCCCGCACGAGCACGATCTCGCCGTCGACGACGCACCGGTCGGGGAGCTCGCGCCGCAGCGCCTCGATGAGCTCGGGGAAGTAGCGGGTCATCGGCTTCTCGTTGCGGCTGCCGAGCTCGACCTCGTCGCCGTCCTTGAACACGATCGTGCGGAAGCCGTCCCACTTCGGTTCGACGTGCCCGACATCGGGGATCTCCTTCACCGACTTGGCGAGCATGGGAGCGACGGGCGGCATCACCGGGAGATCCATTCGACCATCCTGCACCCGGCCGCCGACGAGCGGTAGCACGCCCCCACGGCGGGGTCAATCCCTCGCCGTGCCGCGTCGCCGACGCGTAGCGTCGTCAGCGACCGACGGGGACGTCGGCATGAGCGAGTCGACCGCGAGGGAGCTGATATGAGTTCGATCATCGACCGCCCCGTTCATCGTCGTGACCGGGACCCCGACTTCGCGCTGCCGCCGATCGGCCTGTGGTGGCCGATGCTCGAGGGCACGCTCCGACGCGAGATCCTCGAGAACCTCGAGGCTCCGCTGCGTGCCGTCGTCGTCCGCCGCATCTTCGAGCTGTGCGAGCTCGACGTGGGCCCGACGCCGCGCATCGGCGTGCACCTCGACGAGAACCAGCGCGCGTACATCGCCGGCTGGATGCACGCCGTCGACTGGACCTGAGCGCCGTCCGGTGTGCGCAGGGCATCGTCGTGATGCGACGATAGACGGATGCCCTCCGATTCCTACCCGCTCGTCGAGGAGCTCGCGATCGCCCGACTCGTCGGGCCGTTGAGTCTCAGTCGCGGGCGCACGGTCGAGCGCGCGGGCGCGGTCCGGCACCTCGCCTGGGATGCCTCGGGCTTCCGTCTCTCGGCAGCCGTCGACGGCACCGCGACGGCGCCGTACCGGGTGGAGGTCCGCCTCGACCTCGGCGTCCCCGGCCGCACCACGATCCTCTCCGGCACCTGCACCTGCCCGGTCTCGCGCAACTGCAAGCACGTCGCGGCCGTGCTCCTCGCCTCCGGCGAGCGCCATCGCCTCGACGAGGCGCCGCCGGCGCCCGCGTCCCCCGTCGATCCGGCAGAGCCCGAGTGGCGCACGGCGCTCAACGCGCTCACGGCGACCGCGACCGCGACCGACGTCGAGGCCGCGCCGCGGCAGCCGCTCGCGCTGCAGTTCGAGCTCCGCGAACGGATCACCCGCCGCGGGGCGCGCCAGTCGGCACGCGACGAACCCGCGACCAACGAGGAGGCGGTCGAGCGGCTCGCCGTTCGACCGGTGACCCGCGGTGCACGAGGCGGCTGGATCAAGGCGAACCTAACCTGGCAGAACGTCGGCTTCCAGGGGCGGGCGGGCGGATTCGACCCGCGACAGGCACGCTGGTTCGCCGAGTTCTCCATGCTGAAGGGCGCGAGGCACGCCGGGTTCGCCGAGTACGGCTCCGCGTGGATCTCGCTCGACGACTACGAGAGTGCGACCCTGTGGGCGCTGCTGGCCGCCGCCCCGGCCCACGGCATCGAGTTCGTGGGCACCGGGGCGCGCACGGTGATCTCGGTGGCGGCCGCCGCCGACATCGGCCTCGAGGTCCGGCGGGCCGACGCCGAGACGGAGGCGGCGCCGACGGACGACGCCGAAGCTTCGTCCTCGGCGACGAACCGGCTCGAGCCCGTCGCCGAGGCGCCGACCCCGATCGCGCTCGAGCTCGCCTCGAGCGTGACCGTCGACGGGGAACGCCACGCGAGCCGACGCGCTCGGCTGATCGGCGACCACGGCGTCTACGTCTTCGACTTCGCCCGCGGGCGGATCGTGCTCGCCCCGCTCGCCGCGCCGCTCCGTCCCGCCGCGCGGGCGGCGGTCCGGCGACGCGAACCGATCGTCGTGCCGGCCGACGAGGTCGCGACGTTCACCCGCGAGCAGTACCCCGTCCTCGCCCGCTCACTGCGGATCTCGAGCGACGACCCGGCCGTCGACCTTCCCGAGCTGCCGCCCGCGACGCTCGTCGCGGTCCTCGCCCACGAACCGGGCCAGGTGCTCCGCATCGGCTGGGAATGGGAGGCCGACGGCGGCCGCCGGCTGCCGTTCGACGTGCCCGACGCCGAGTTCCACGATCCCGTGCTCGAACGCCGGCCGGCGTTCGAGGCCGCCGGGATCGCCGCCGACGAGCCGGCGGGTGCGCCGCTCCTGCGCGCCGCAGCGCGCGACGGACGCTCCGACCCCGCGCTGCGGCCGACGACCGTGCTGCGCGGCATCGAGGCGGCCGAGTTCTCGACCCGCGTGCTGCCGCGACTGCGCGAGCTCGAACGCCTGCGCATCGACGAGACCGGCGAGGCACCCGAGTACCGCGAGCTGACCGAGGCACCCAGGCTCGCCGTCACCGCGGTCGAGAGCGAACGCACCGACTGGTTCGACCTCGGCGTGATCGTGACCGTCGAGGGCAAGAAGGTGCCGTTCGGCCCGCTGTTCCGTGCCCTGTCCCGCGGGCAGAAGAAGCTGCTCCTCGTCGACCACAGCTACCTCTCGCTCGACCACGAGGTGTTCGCGCCGCTGCGCGAGCTCCTGGAGGAGGCCGGGACCCTCGACGAGTGGGAGACCGGCGAACTCCCCATCCATCGCACCCAGACGGCGCTGTGGTCGGAGTTCGAAGACCTCGCCGACGAGTCCGAAGCCGCGGTGTCCTGGCGCGAGACGGTCGCCGGGCTCCGCTCCCTCGAGCGCATCGACCCGGTGGCACCGCCCGCGGGCCTCGCGCTCGAGCTCCGTCCCTACCAGCTCGAGGGCTACCGCTGGCTCGCCTTCCTGCACCGGCACCGGCTCGGCGGCATCCTCGCCGATGACATGGGGCTCGGCAAGACGGCCCAGACCCTTGCGCTCGTCGCCCACGCCCGCGAGCTGGATGCCTCGGAGCCGCCCTTCCTCGTCGTCGCGCCGACCTCGGTCGTGTCGAACTGGGCCCGCGAGGCATCCCGCTTCGTGCCGGGGTTGAAGGTCGCGACCGTCACCGCGACCCAGGCGGCGAGCCGGGTGCGGCTCGCCGACGCGATCGCGGGCGCCGACCTCGTCGTGACGAGCTACGCCATCCTGCGGCTCGACGCCGAGGCCTTCGCCGAGCCCGAGTGGGCCGGGCTCGTGCTCGATGAGGCCCAGTTCGTGAAGAACGGCAACTCGAAGGCGAACCAGGCGGCCCGGGACATCCGTGCGCCGTTCCGGCTGGCCGTGACCGGAACGCCCGTCGAGAACAACCTCATGGAGCTGTGGGCGCTCATGAAGGTCGTCGCGCCCGGGCTCTTCCCCTCCGCACGGGCCTTCGCCGAACGCTATCGCCGCCCGATCGAGAACGACCGCAACACCGAGCGGCTCGCGACGCTCCGCCGACGCATCCGCCCGCTCGTGCTGCGCCGTACCAAGGAGCTCGTCGCGCCGGAGCTGCCGGAGAAGCAGGAGCAGGTGCTGGCGGTCGCGCTCGACCCCGCGCACCGCCGCATCTACGACACATTCCTGCAGCGCGAGCGGCAGAAGCTGCTCGGCCTCATCGACGATCTCGACCGCAACCGGTTCACGATCTTCCGCTCCCTCACGCTGCTGCGCATGCTGAGCCTCTCGCCGGCGCTCATCGACTCCGAGCAGTACGCCGACGTGCCCTCGGCGAAGCTCGACGCCCTCTTCGAGCAGCTCGACGAGGTCGTCGCCGAAGGCCACCGCGCGCTCGTCTTCAGCCAGTTCACGTCGTTCCTGCAGCTGGCGGCCGCCCGTCTCGAATCGGCGGGGGTGCCCTACGCCTACCTCGACGGCGCGACCCGCCGCCGCAGCGAGGTCATCGACCGGTTCCGCACCGGCGGTTCGCCCGTCTTCCTCATCAGCCTGAAGGCCGGCGGCTTCGGGCTCAACCTGACCGAGGCCGACTACGTGTTCCTGCTCGACCCCTGGTGGAATCCCGCGAGCGAGGCCCAGGCGGTCGACCGGGCGCACCGCATCGGGCAGTCGAAGAACGTCATGGTCTACCGACTCGTGGCCGAGGACACGATCGAGGAGAAGGTCATGGCGCTCAAGGAGAAGAAGGCGGCGCTCGTCTCGTCGGTGATGGACGACGAGGAGTTGTTCGCGACGGCGCTCACCGCCGACGACCTCCGCGGGCTGATCCAGCCCTGAGCAGGGCCGACGAGGTGCCGCCGGGCCGGTGAGGGGGAATCACCGGCCCGGCCGTCGACAGCCCACGCGGGTAGGGTCGCGAGCCCATCGACGGCGTACACCTGAAGGCACACGCGTCGCAAAGGCGAGGAAGGAGCACATACCCCCGAGCTTCTCCCCCGTCGCTCTCCGCGCACGCAGTAACGAGGAGGCGATGAACCCGAATCATCGCCGCCGCTACGTCGCGGAGTCCTTCGACTCTATCGGGTGTCGTCCCCCGGTCAGGGGGACGACACGTGCCGAACGTCCCGAATTGGACGATTCGGCTCGAGCACGCGTGGTGCCCCTGGAGGGACTCGAACCCCCAACCTGCTCCTTAGGACGGAGTTGCTCTTCCATTGAGCTACAGAGGCTGACCGGAAGAGTCTAGCCGCTCCGCTACCGTGGAACGCGGCGCACGCGGGTGCGCCATGGAGCGGCTCGTCCGCGAGCGACGGAAGGCGGGCATCATGGCCGACGGCACCACGAGGTTCTGGGTCGGCGCCTCGACGCTCGGAGCCCTCGGCTCCGCCGCGACGGGCGTGCGATCGCTCGACGTCGACACCGAGGGCCGCGCCGTGCTCGGCGACCCCGTCGAGGTCGGCGAGAACCCGATGTTCCTCGCGATCTCGCCGGCGAACGGCGTGCTCGCCATCGCGCACGAGCTCACCGACGGGCGTATCTCGACCTGGACCCTCGAGGGCGACGGGCTCGCCGCGTTCGGCCGTGCCGGCTCCGCGTCGGGCGATCCCTGTCACGTCGCCTTCGACGAGTCGGGCGAACTCGCGTTCGCCGCGAACTACTCGGGCGGCCGGCTCACGGTGCACCACATCGCACCGGATGCCTCGGGCGACGCCGTGCTCGAGGCCGAGTTCGCCGGCACCGGTCCCGACCGAGCGCGCCAGGAGTCGTCGCACCCGCACCAGGCGGTCCTCGACTCGGCGCGCGACCGGTTGCTCGTGCCCGATCTCGGCGCCGACCGCGTGCGGGTCGTCGGCCTCGCCGCCCTCCCCGAATCGCTCGGGCACGACCCGGCCGCCGACATCGTGATCCACGCCGGCGCCGGGCCCCGCCATCTCGTGGTCAGCGGCGACCTCGCCGTCACCGCGAACGAGCTCGACCGCACCGCGAGCGTCGTCGACCTCGCCGAGGGCCGCGAGCTCGGCTGGTTCCCGATCGGGCCTGAGACGCCTCCGCGCGGCCTCGGCTGCTCTGCGATCCGCCTCACGCGCGGCGGCATCGTGCTCGTCGGCGACCGTGACGCGGACGCGCTGCGCGGCCTGCGGCTCGACCGCGATGCCGCGACGCTCGAGCTCGTCGCGACCGTGCCGACCGGCGGCCGCCACCCGCGCGACCTCGAGCTGACGCGCGACGAGCGATTCGCGCTCATCGCCGACCAGGGTTCCGACTCGATCGCGATCGTCGCGCTCGACGGGGAAGGCGTGCCGGTCGAGGTCGTCGGCACCGTGTCGACGCCGGCGCCGGCCTGCCTCGCACGGGTGCCGTAGGGGTCTCGATACGCGTCGACTCCGTCGGCGCTACTCGACCGACGGAACCCACCGGGTCGGCTCCGTCGGCGCTGCTCGACCGCCGGATCAGCCCGTCAGACCGGCGGGTACAGGTACAGCGCATCGCCGGCGGGGATCGTGCGCCGGTGGTACGAGTGGTCGGAGTTCTGGTTGTACTCCTCGATGTTCACCGAACCGTCGGCGTTGATCGACTGCACGTAGGCGACGTGGTTGTAGGGGAACCACGCGACCGCGCCGACGACCGGCGTCGACGAGGTCGGCCAGCCGTGGGCGACCCATTCGTCGGCCCACGCATAGGCGCTGCCGGAGGCCAGGTTCGACCAGTCCCACTTCCACGGGGCGCTCGTCACCCCGGCATCGCGGTTGAGTCGCCACGCCACGAAGTCGACGCACTCCCGGTAGTAGTAGCGCAGCGGCGACAGCCCCCCACCGTAGTCGTCGGGCAGCTGGTCCCACCAGGGGTAGTCGTCGCCCTGGGCCTGCACGGCCGGCTTGGCGTACGCGCCGTTGCCCCGTGACGCGAGTTCGGCCGCCCAGGCTCGCCGTTCGGCCTCCTCGGCCGCGAGCCGGGCCTCCTCGATCTCGGCCTTCGTCGTCACCGCGTAGCCGTCGACCGTGATCGGGGCATCGCTCGCCATTGCGCCGACGCTGAGCCCCTGCGCCTCGGCGACCGACTTGCTGAAGGCTCCGGATGCCTCGAACTCGGTGCCGTTCGGCACCATCGCGTAGGCCGGCAGCGCGACCGTGCCGACGATCGCGGGCACGATGACGATCGTCGAGAGCACCCGCAACCGGCGGTCCCGCGAACGGGCCGTCGCGCTCGGTACGGGCGCCTGGCGCGGGGACGGAACGCGCCGTGCCGTCCGATGCGTCGACCGGGCCTCGGCAGCACGACGACCGTGCTCGGGTTCTCGGGGGCGGCTCCGCACCCGACCTACCCTAGGGCACCTCGCGACGCTTTGTCACGATCGACCCGCGCCGGCTCCCCCGCGTGTCCCGAACCGGTGGACGGACGTCAGGCGGCGGCCGCGAGGAACTCGCTCCACTGCGGCAGCGGGCGCTCGACGCCCCGTACGACCCAGGTGCGTCCGTGCGGCATCTTGGGGGTGAAGCGCAACTCCCACCCCATCTCCGCCGGAGTGCGATCGCTCTTCACGTTGTTGCACCGCAGGCAGCATGCCACGAGGTTCTCCCACGTGTCGCGCCCGCCGCGCGAACGTGGAAGCACGTGGTCGATCGTCGCCGCGCTGCGTCCGCAATAGGCGCAGCGGTGATCGTCGCGTCGGAGCACGCCGCGTCGGGTCACCGGAATACGGTGCGCTCGTGGCGCCCTGACGTAGCGCGTGAGCAGGATCACGCTGGGTCGCTGCCAGCTTCCGCTCGCCGCGCACACCGGATTGCCCTCCTCGTGCACGAGGACCGTGGCCTTCTGGTTCATGACGAGCAGGAGCGCCCGCTTGAACGAGACGACGGCGAGCGGTTCATATCCGGCGTTGAGCACGAGAGTGCGCATGGGGGGCCTTTCGTTCGGTGCTGGATGGCTTCCAGCCGCGTGGACGGTTCGGCGACCCGGTGTCGGCCGTCCTGGCCGAACCGGCAGGGCGTGCAGCGCCGAGCCCCGGAGAACGCGAAACGGGCACCGCCATGAAGACAGTGCCCGTCGAAGTGCTCGCCCGGATGATGCTCGGCTGACTGCTCGGCCGATGGTCGAAATGCGCGCGCGCATCCGTGGAATGGATGCTGCGCCAGCCCGCCATCGCCCTCCCCCTGCTCGGATTCTGGGATCGTCAGGGCTTCAGGGTAGAACACGAACGGCGCGCCGGATACTCCCGGCGCGCCGTTCGTCGCGTGCGAGTCACGCGGTGTTCATGTTCAGATGCCGATTCGGACGATGTAGTAGTCGCTCGTCCAGATCGGCTGCACGCGCACCGAGGCCCCCTCGTACGGCGCGTGCAGGATCATGCCGTTGCCGGCGTAGAAGCCGTCGTGGCCGTCCATGATGACGAGGTCGCCCGGCTGCGCGTCGGCCTCCGAGATGACCGTGCCCATGGCGCCCTGGCCGGACGACGAGTGCGGCATGCTGACGCCGAACTGCGCGTAGACGTACATGACGAAACCGGAGCAGTCGAAGCCGGCGGGCGTCGCGCCGCCGTAGACGTAGGGCACGCCGACGTACTGCGTCGCGACGTCGTAGACGCTCGCGAGGTCGAAGTCGGGGTAGGGCGGGTTCGCGAGGAGCTCCGAAGCGCTCGGCCCGTCGTACGACGCGGCGTACGAGGCCATCGCGTTCTCGGCGGCGATGCGAGCGGCCTCGGCCTCGGCCGCAGCGCGTTCGGCGGCGCGGATCGATTCACCGGTGACCGTCTTGTACCCGTCCTCCGTGACGGGGGCGGCGATCACGTCGTCGGTCACCTCGACGGTCTGGGCCTGCGCCTTCGAGAGCTTCGTCGCATCGGTCTCGCCGAACTGCGGACCGATGCTGCCCGGGGCGATGGCGTAGGCGGGAATCGCGAGCGTGCCGACGATGCCGGCGGCGACGGTCATCACCATGATGTTCGCGAGACCGCCGCGCCGGAACCGGCGGGTCGACGGCAGCGGCTTCGTTGCGACAGCCTTCGCGAGATCGGGAGTGGGGGGATTCTGGGGCGCCTTCGAGGCGATGATCGCCTTCGTCGCGGCCCCGCGGGTGCGGCTCTTCGAGAGCCGACGCCGTGAGAGTCGAGCCAAAACGTGTACCTCCGTCGCCCCGCGACACCTGGATGCCGCTCCACCTGTTGCGCACGCGGCGCTTCACGGGTACCGGATCGAGCAGTGGAACGCGGGAGGCGTCTCGACCCTGGTCCACCGGCGGGCTTCTCGCCAGCAGACTCGTACGAGGGTACGCGAGTGCCGCCCGAATGTCACATTCTGATCACGGCGCGGCGCAGATCACCCGATCAGCGGCCAGAATGCGCCATCACTCGGCGATGAAGATGTGGCTCGCGACCTCGGTCGGGAGCTCGAGGCCGCCGCCCGCTCCGTCGACGCGTACGAGCACGTAGCCCCCGGCACGACTGAAGGTCGCCACGGCGCCGGGGACGATCCCGGCCTGCTTCAGCTGGCCGAGCAGCTCGGGGTCGAACTGCACGGGCTCGCCGAGGCGGCGCACCGTGCCGCGCACCGGTTCGTCGCGATCGGCGACGAGCTCGACCACGTTGACGACGCCGGCGAGGAAGGGATCGGCGGGTGCGAGCCCGAGTTCCTCGAGGCCGGGGATGGGGTTGCCGTAGGGCGACTCCTTCGGACTGCCGAGGATCTCGATGATGCGTCGCTCGACCTGCTCGCTCATCACATGCTCCCAACGGCATGCCTCGTCGTGCACGTACTCCCATTCAAGCCCGATCACATCGGCGAGCAGGCGTTCGGCGAGCCGGTGCTTGCGCATGACGTGCACGGCCTTCGAACGCCCGGTCTCGGTGAGCTCGAGGTGGCGGTCGCCGGTCACGACGACGAGTCCGTCGCGCTCCATGCGCGCGACCGTCTGCGAGACGGTGGGACCGGAGTGACCGAGACGCTCGGAGATGCGCGCGCGCAGGGGGACGATGTTCTCTTCTTCGAGGTCGAGGATCGTGCGCAGGTACATCTCGGTGGTGTCGATCAGATCGGTCACGCGTGTCCTCCCATTGCGTCGCAGCCCGTCATCCAGCCTAGTGGCCGCCGCCCGCTCGCTAGACTCGTCGCATGCCGAGCCTCGTGATCCCCGCTTCCCTGCTGCCCGCCGACGGACGCTTCGGCTGCGGCCCGTCGAAGGTGCGTCCCGAGCAGCTCGCGCACCTGGCCGAGTTCGGCCCGGCGATCCTCGGCACGTCCCACCGCCAGGCGCCGGTCAAGGACCTCGTGGGCCGCGTGCGCACCGGCCTCGCGGAGCTCTTCTCGCTGCCCGACGGCTACGAGGTGGTGCTCGGCAACGGCGGCTCGACCGCGTTCTGGGACGCGGCGTCGGCGTCGCTCATCGACCGTCGCGCGCAGCTCGCCTCGTTCGGCGAGTTCGGCGCGAAGTTCGCGAAGGCCGCCGGTGCCCCGTGGCTCGAGGCACCCGATGTGCGCACCGCAGCTCCGGGCGCGAGTGCGCGGCCCGAGGCTGTTGCCGGCATCGACGTGTACGCGTGGCCGCAGAACGAGACGTCGACGGGCGTGCAGGCCCCCGTCGCCAGGGTCGCGGGCGACGACGGCGCACTGACCGTGATCGACGCGACGAGCGCAGCCGGCGGCGCCGCCGTCGACGCACGCGAGTTCGACGTGTACTACTTCGCGCCCCAGAAGAACTTCGCGGCCGACGGCGGCCTCTGGTTCGCGATCCTCTCCCCCGCGGCGATCGAGCGCATCGAGCGCATCGCCGCGACCGACCGGTACATCCCCGAGTTCCTCTCGCTGAAGAACGCGGTCGACAACTCCCGGCTGAACCAGACGCTCAACACCCCGGCCCTCGCGACGCTCCTCCTCATGGAGAACCAGATCGACTGGATCAACGCCTCCGGCGGCCTCGCCTGGGCCGACGCGCGTACGCGCGAGTCGTCCTCGCTGCTCTACAGCTGGGCCGAGGCGAGCGACGTCGCGACGCCCTTCGTCGCCGACCCCGCCGACCGCTCGCAGGTCGTCGTCACCATCGACTTCGACGAGCGCGTCGACGCCTCGGCGATCTCGAGGACGCTCCGCGAGAACGGCATCGTCGACACCGAGCCCTACCGCAAGCTCGGTCGCAACCAGCTGCGCATCGCGACGTTCACGGCGATCGAACCCGCCGACGTGCGAGCGCTCATCGCCTCGATCGACCACGTGCTCGAGCGGATCGGCTGACCCGATGCGGCTCTGGCTGAGCGAGAGCGAGCGCAGGCCCGATCCGGCGCCGGCCCGGGCCGACGCGCGCAAGGCACTCGTCGCCGGAACGATCGGCTGGATCGCCCTGCTCGGCGCGTGCCTCGCGTTCGGCGACTGGTTCGAGGCGTCGGGCCTCGGCTGGCTCACCGCGGCGTCCGTCGTCGGGGTCGCGCTCGGCCTCATCGGCCTCGGCGTCGTGCAGACGATGCGCCGACGCGCACGTCAGTCGCCGGCGGGCGTCTCCGACTCGGGCGCCTGAGCGGCGTCCACCTCGGGCGATGGGTCGTCCCCATCGACCTGGCCGGCATCGTCGTCGTGGTCGCCCTCGTCGTCGTCTCCGTCGTCGAGCGCGTCGATGTCGATCCCGTCGAAGTCGTCGTCGGCCTCGAGCCCCTCGTCGAGCCCGTCGTCCTCGTCGTCCTCGTCGTGATCGTCGCCTTCGCCGTCGTCGAGACCCTCGTCGTCGTCGATCTCGTCATCGGCGGAGGTCTCGTCGTACTCGTCGTCGTCCGCCCCGGCGGCCTCGGCGGCCGCAGCTGCCTGGACGGCCCGGTACTCGGCGAGCCGCTCCGACCAGGGCACCCACTCGGGCGCGAGCAGCGCGTGCTCCCCCGGCATGAGTTCGGTCTCGAGCACCGTCGGCTCGGCGTCGTCGACCCTCGCGATCGTGACGCTCCAGTGCCAGCCCGGATAGCCGGCGAGGTCGGCGGCGAACTGCAGGGTGAGCACGTGCTCGCCCTCGGCGATGTGCCCGACGACCGAGCCCACGGTCTCGGGCGCCGTCACCTCGAGCAGGGCGCGCTGGGCGAGCGAGGCCGAGGCGAGCAGCACCTCGTCCGCGACGAGGGCCGGCGCCGCGTCGTGTTCGGTCGTCGTCTCGGCGACGACGTCGTCCGTCGCCGTCGCGGGGACGACCTCGTCGTCCGCCGTGTCGGGTTCGCGCGGCTCAGGCATCCAGCTCGTCAGCCACCTTGCGCAGCAGCGCCGCGATCTGACGGCCCCGCGCCTTGTCGGGGTAGCGGCCGCGACGGAGGTCGCTGCCGGCGGCGTCGAGCCACTTCACGAGGTCCTCGACGATGACGGCCATGTCGTCGGCCGAGCGCCGGTTCATCTTCGCGAGGCTCGGCGGCGTCTCGATGACGCGCACCGAGAGCGCCTGCGGCCCGCGGCGCCCGTCGGCGATGCCGAACTCGACCTTCGATCCCGCACGCACGGTCGCGCCGGCGGGAAGAGCGGAAGCGTGGAGGAAGACCTCCTGGCCGTCATCTGAGCTGATGAAGCCGAACCCCTTCTCCTCGTCGTAGAACTTGACCTTGCCGGTGGGCATCGCAGAACCTCGCTTATACGTCGCACGGCGCGCCGAGAGCAACGCGCCGTTCAACCTCCAGTCTAGAGTCCCGGCGACCCACGCGCCGCCCCGCTGCCCTATCCTTGACGAGTGAGCGATTCCGGCCCTATCACCGAACATCGCGCCGAACGCGTCCTCGCCGTGATGTTCGCGGCGATCATCGGCTGCTCGATCGTCGCGTTCTTCGCCGTCATCATCGGCAGCGCCGCGGGCGCCGCTGCGAACGACGGCTTCAGCCAGGGCATCTGGCCGTTCGTCATCATGTTCCCGTGGTTCGGCCTGCCGATCGCCTTCGTGCTCCTCATCACGCTGCTGATCGTCAACGCGGTACGCCGTTCGCGCGAGACGCGGGCCGGATCGAGCTGAGCGGAGACGATGCTCGAACTCGCCGGACGACTTCGCGAACTGCCACGGGACGACCTCGCCGCAGCGCTCCGGTCGCGCGAGTTCGACGCCACCGGGGTCAACGACCTGTTCGACCTCGCCGAGTCGCTCCTCGCACCCGACTCGGTCGACCGCGCGATCGCGCGACTCGACCGGCCCCGCCTCGCCGTGCTCGTGGCGGCGGCCGACCCGGCCTCGACGGTCGACGGCGTGCGGCGGACCCTCGCCGAACTCGGCGCGCCGGCATCGATGGTGGATGCCTCGGCGACGCTCATCGATCGCCTGGCCGAGTCGCTCCTCGTGGTGCGCGGCGACCAGCACCTGCACGTGCCCGCCGGCGTCGCCTCCCGGCTCCTCCCGCGACTGGGCGTCGACTTGCCGACGCTCGCCGAGCTCGCGGCGCCCGCTCCGCCCGTGCTCGTGGGCGACGACCCCGTCGACCGCTCCCTGCTCGAGCGCCACTCGTCGGACGCCGCGTACGCGACGGTCGCGGCGACCGCCGAGCTGCTCGCCGCGCTCGGTGCGCAACCGGCCCGCGAACTCGCGAAAGGCGGGCTCGCCCTGCCCGACTCGAAGCGGCTCGCCGAGGCGAGCGGCACGCCCCTCGAGGCGCTGCCCGGCCTGTTCCACCGGGCCGACGAAGCCGGCCTCGTCGTGCGCGACGGGGCGTACTGGCTCGAGTCCGATCGTGGCGCGGCTTGGTCGATGGAGTCGGCGCGCGGCCGCTGGATCGTGCTCGCGGGGTGCTGGCGCGATCGCATCCCCGAGACGCTGCGGGAGCTCGTCGCGCGGCGAAGCGACACGCTCACCTCGGGGGCGCTCCGCGACGACGTTCGCTGGCTCTACCCCGCCGGCGGCGCCTGGCTCGACGACGGGCTGCAGCGCCTGCTCGGCGAGGCCGAGGCGCTCGGGCTCGCCGTCTCCGGCGAGCCGGTCGAAGCGGGCCGTCTCGTGCTCGCCGGCGAACTCGAGCGGGCCGCCGACCTCGTCGCCGCCCACTTCCCCGCCCAGGTCGATCACGTCTACCTGCAGCACGACCTCTCGATCGTCGCGCCCGGGCCGCTCGAGCCCGAGCTCGACGCGCGACTCCGCGGCATCGCCGACGTCGAGGCCCGCGACCTCGCATCGACGTATCGCGTGAGCGCGGCATCCGTGAACCGCGCGCGCGCCGCGGGCGAGCGCGCCGATTCGATCCTCGAGTTCCTGTCGTCGATCTCGCTGACCGGAATCCCGCAGCCGCTCGCGTACCTCGTCTCCGAGGCCGCCGAACGTTTCGGCGCCGTCAGGGTCACGGCCGCGGCCGAGTCGGAGGCACCCGCACAGGCCTCCATCCGATCCGACGACGCCGAGCTCGTCGGCACGCTGGCCGTCGACCAGGCGCTCGCCTCGCTCGCGCTGCGCCGCGCCGGCCCGCACCGGCTGCTCACCCGGTTCACGCCCGACGTGGTGTTCTGGGCGCTCTCCGACGCCAAGTACCCGGTCGCCGCGGAGAACGCCGACGGCGAGATCGTGCGCCTCCAGCGGCACCGGCTCGCGCCGGCCCCGGTCGTCGCTCCTCGCGCCGACCCCGTCGCCGCGCTCCTCGACCGCCTCGAGGCGACGCAGGGCGGCGACGGCACCGAGCAGGCCTGGCTCGCCCGCCAGCTCGAGGCGGCCGCCCGCTCGAAAGAGAGCCTCACCGTGACCGTCCGCATGCCCGGCGGCGACACGGCCGACTACCTGCTCGCGCCCGCGAGCGTGGCGAACGGGCGGCTGCGCGCGCGCGACCACAAGGCCGACATCGAACGCACGCTGCCGCTGTCGGCCATCGCCGCCGTCGCGCCGGCGCCCGCGGCGACGCCGGAGGGGTAGCCGGCAGCGCGACCGCGACCCACGCGACCGGGACGAGCACGAGGCATCCGCGCCGGCCGGGCGCCCACGAACCGGGCGTAGACTGGACGGTCATGTCGGACGGCCCACTCATCGTTCAGAGCGACCGCACGGTCCTCCTCGAAGTCGCGCACCCCCTCGCGGAGGACGCGCGGCACGATCTCGCCGTGTTCGCCGAGCTCGAACGCGCGCCCGAGCACGTCCACACCTACCGCATCACGCGCCTCGGTCTCTGGAACGCCAGGGCCGCGGGCCACGACGCCGACGACATGCTCGCGACGCTCGAGCGGTACGCGAAGTTCCCGGTGCCCCAGACGGTCGCGGTCGACCTCCGAGAGACCGTCGGCCGATACGGCCGGCTCGTCATCGACCGCACCGACGACGGCGCGCTCCGCCTTCAGAGCACCGACCTCGCTGTGCTCACCGAGGTCGTCGGCGCGAAGAAGATCGCTCCGCTCGTCGGCGACCGCATCGACGAGCGGAGCTTCCTCGTCGCGCCCTGGGCGCGCGGGCAGCTCAAGCAGGAGCTCGTGAAGCTCGGCTGGCCCGCCGAGGACCTCGCCGGCTACACGCCCGGCACCCCGCACGAGATGGGCCTCGTCGAGAACGGCTGGCACCTGCGCGACTACCAGCAGAAGGCGGTCGACAACTTCTTCGACGGCGGCTCGGGCGTGGTCGTGCTGCCGTGCGGCGCCGGCAAGACCCTCGTCGGCGCGGGCGCGATGGCGACCGCGAAGACCACGACGCTCATCCTCGTGACGAACACGGTGAGCGCCCGCCAGTGGCGCGACGAGCTGTTGAAGCGCACGACCCTCACCGCCGACGAGATCGGCGAGTACTCGGGTCAGGTGAAGGAGGTCAAGCCCGTCACGATCGCGACCTACCAGATCCTCACCGCGAAGCGGAAGGGCGAGTACGCGCACCTGTCGCTGCTCGACGCGCTCGACTGGGGCCTCATCGTCTACGACGAGGTGCACCTGCTGCCCGCACCCGTGTTCAAGCTCACCGCCGAGCTGCAGGCTCGCCGCCGGCTCGGGCTCACGGCGACCCTCGTGCGCGAGGACGGCCGCGAGGGCGACGTGTTCAGCCTCATCGGGCCGAAGCGCTTCGACGCCCCGTGGAAGGAGATCGAGGCGCAGGGCTTCATCTCGCCCGCGGCCTGCTACGAGGTGCGCATCGACCTGCCGCAGTCCGAACGGCTCGCATACGCGGCATCCGCCGACGACGAGCGCTATCGGCTCGCCGCGACCGCCCCCGCGAAGCTCGGCGTCGTGAAAGAGCTCGTCGCCCGCCACGCGGGCGAGCGCATCCTCGTGATCGGCCAGTACCTCGACCAGATCGACGAGCTCGCCGAAGTGCTCGGCGCCCCGCAGCTGACCGGCTCGACGCCCGTCGACGAGCGCGAGCGCCTGTACCAGGAGTTCCGCGAGGGCACGACACCGGTCCTGGTGGTGTCGAAGGTCGCGAACTTCTCGGTCGACCTGCCCGAGGCGACCGTCGCGATCCAGGTGTCGGGCTCCTACGGCTCGCGCCAGGAGGAGGCGCAGCGGCTCGGCCGCCTGCTGCGCCCGAAGGAGTCGGGCCTCAGCGCCAACTTCTACACGCTCGTCGCCCGCGACACCGTCGACCAGGACTTCGCGCAGAACCGGCAGCGGTTCCTCGCCGAGCAGGGCTACAGCTACACGATCCTCGACGCGCACGCGCTCGAGGCCGCCTGATCGTCCGAGCGGCCCGAGACCCGACAGCGGTCAGCGTGCGCGCTCGTAGCGCAGCAGCAGCAGGTCGCCCGCCGGGATGGCGTGCACGAGACGCATCGGGCGGTCGAGCTCGGGCGCGCCGCGCACGATGCGCCCGGCATCGCCGGCGACGATCGTCGGACTGAGGCTCAGGCACAGCTCGTCGACGCGGTCGGCCTCGAGGAGCGAGCCGAAGAGGTGCGGCCCGCCCTCGCAGAGGACCTGCGGCACTCCCGCGGCGGCGAACGCGTCGACGGCGGCGCCGAGGTCGACCGCGACGTCACCGCACACGAACACGTCGGCGACCGCGGCGAGCGCCTTCCGCCGCTCAGGGTCCGACGCGGCGTGCGTCACGACGATCGGGCGGGTGGTCGCCTCGGCGAAGAAGGGATGCTGCGGCTGAAGCTCGAGCGCCGACGACACGACCGCGAGGCGGGGCTGGTCGGCGAGGCCGTGCTCGCGTCGCCAGGCCACGTTCTCGGGACGCAGCCGCACCCCGCCGTAACCTTCGACCCGCACGGTGCCCGCCCCGACGAGGACGAGATCGGCGAGGGTGCGCATGACGCCCATCGCGAGCCGGTCGGAGGCGTCGCCGAGTCCCCCCGACCGCCCCTCGATCGTGACGGCACCGTCGAGGCTCGACACGAAGTTCATCCGCACGCGCGGGGTCGTCCGGTCGGCGAAGGCGTAGGCCTCGACCAGCCGCTCGCGGTCGACTCGCGGCGCCTCGGCCTGCTCGGGGGCGTCGCCCGGTGTCTCGGTCATGGCTCCTCGTTCGGCCCGTCGACCATGTTGTGCTTGAGGTACGCGGGCTCGCGCCATCCCATGATCGCCTCGACCATCCGGGCCGCGTCGACCGACTCGGGCACGTTGTGCATGCGCAGGATGCGTGCGCCCTGCGCCGCGCAGAAGACCGCCGCGGCGATCGACCCGGCGAGGCGCTCACCGCGGGGGCGGTCGAGGCTCTCACCGATGAAGTCCTTGTTCGACACCGCAGCGACGAGCGGGAAGCCGAGCCTCGTGAACTCGCCGAACCTGCGAGTGAGCTCGAGCGTCTGCAGCGTGTTCTTGTTGAGGTCGTGCCCCGGGTCGAGCACGATGCGCTCCTCGGGCACGCCGCGCGAGACGGCGAGCGCGACGCGCTCCTCGAGGAACGCGCTGATCTCGCCCACGACGTCGTCGTACTGCGGCTTCGGGAACCACTGACGGGGCTCCGCTCGGCTGTGCGTGATGACGAGCGTCGCGTCGGAGCCGGCCACCACCTCGGCGAGCGCCGCGTCGTGCACCCCGGTCGTGTCGTTGATCACGTCGGCGCCCGCGGCGATCGCCGCCGCCGCGACCTCGGCGTGGAACGTGTCGACCGACAGCGCGGCCCCCGCCCCGGCGAGCGCCGCGACCACCGGCACGACGCGATCGATCTCCTCGGCGATCGGGATCGCGGGTCCAGGCCCGAACCTCGCTCCGCCGACGTCGATCCAGGACGCGCCCGCCTCGATCGCGCGGCGCCCGGCCTCGACCGCGGCATCGAGGCCGAAGGTCGCGCCGCGGTCGTAGAACGAGTCGGGGGTGCGGTTGACGACCGCCATCACGGCGATCTCACGACGGAAGTCGACCTCGCGGCCGGCGATCACGCGCACCGGCCGGGCGAGGTTCGGCTCGACCCAGCCCGCAGGCTCCGCCGTCACGCGGATGCCTCGGCGACGAGCCGCTCGAGCGGCACCGACGCATCGGCGAGCCGGGCCGGGTCGATGCGGGCACCCGATCGGATGAGCTGCTGGACCTGGTCGTTGACGTCCCAGACGTTCACGTTCATGCCCGCGACGACGCGGCCCTCCCGCTGCCAGAACGCGAGGAACTCGCGCGCGGCCCGGTCGCCGCGGAAGACCGGGTCGATGCCGTCGGCGAGCGTGCCGTAGCCCGAGTACTCCATGCCGAGATCGTACTGGTCGGTGTAGAAGTACGGGATCTCGGCGTACTCGACGCCCTCACCGGCGAGCGAGCGACCGGCGGCTCGCCCGGCGTTCTCGGCATTGGCCCAGTGCTCGACGCGCAGGTGGGACTGGAGCACCGGGTGGTAGACGCTCGCGACGTCGCCGACGGCGTACACGTCGTCGGCGCTCGTGCGGAACGAGGCGTCCGTCACGATGCCGCCCCGCACCTCGAGTCCGGCCGCCTCGGCGAGGCCGGTCTCGGGCACGGCGCCGATGCCGACGAGCACGAGATCGGCGGGCACGGTCTCACCGGTGTCGAGCTCGACCCCGGTCACGCGTCCGCCCTCGCCGCGGATGCCGGCGACGCCGGTCGACATGCGCAGGTCGACGCCGTTCGCCCGGTGCAGTTCGGCGAACACCTCGCCGACCGCGCTGCCGACGGCCGCAGCGAGCGGCACCGCCTCGGGCGCGATGACCGTCACCTCGTCGGCGTACCCGCGCGCCGCCGCCGTGGCCTCGAGGCCGATCCAGCCGGCGCCGATCGCCACCATCCGCCGGCCGCCGACCGCGAGCGCGGACCGGAGCGCCTCGGAGTCGGCGAACGTGCGCAGCACGTGCACGCCCGCGAGCTCGCCCTCCGGAGCACGCCATCGCCTGGCGCTCGCCCCCGTCGCGAGAAGCAGGCGCCCGTAGTCGAGCGTGCGGCCGTCGGCCAGCCGGAGCCGGTGCGCGGCGGGGTCGAGCCCGGTCGCGCGCACGCCGCGCAGCACCTCGACGCGCTCGTCGGCGTACCAGTCGGCCGGGAACACGTCGACGACGTCGCGTTCGGCCGCACCGGTCAGGAACTCCTTCGACAGCGGCGGCCGGATGTACGGCATCGCGTCTTCGCCGGCGACGATCGTGATCGGGCCCGTGTGCCCGGCCTGCCTCGCGCCCTCGGCTGCTCGGGCGCCCGCCAGCCCGCCGCCGACGACCAGGAGCCGTTCGTCACCCATCTCAGTTCTCCGTTCTGCCGATGCCGCAGCGCTCGAGGAACTCGCGGCGGACGCGGTCGTCGTCGCGCACGACGCCCGCGAGCGAGCTCGTGACGGTGCGCGTGCCCGGCACCTGCACGCCGCGGAGCGACATGCAGAGGTGCTCGGCCTCGAGCACGACGCCGACCCCGTCGGGCTCGAGCACCTCGACGAGGCGGTCGGCGATCTGCCGTGTCAGCCGCTCCTGCACCTGCAGGTCCCGGGCGTACTGCTCGACCACGCGGGCGAGCTTCGAGAGCCCGATGATGCGGTCGCCGGGGACGTAGCCGAGGTGGGCGACGCCGCGGAAGGGCAGCAGGTGGTGCTCGCAGAGGGAGTCGAACGGGATGTCGCGGACGACCACGAGTTCGCCGTAGCCCTCGCCGGGGAAGGTCGTCGGCGAGAACGGCCGCGGCGTCAGGAGCTCGATGAAGGCGTCGGCGACGCGTCGCGGGGTGTCGGCGAGGTGCTCGCTCTCGACGTCGCGGCCGAGCGCGACGAGCAGCGCCCGCACCGCGCGGGCGGCCCCCTCGCGGTCGACGGCACGCTCCGGCGCCTCGTCGGCGGTGACGGCGTGGAGTCTCGGCACCTCGGCCGCCCCTGCGAGTTCGATCGACGTCATGCGCACCTCCCGGGCCCTCGATGCCGAGGCTAGGCCCGCGTGATTCTTTTGTCAATGATTTCTGCATTTAGAGATATGATCGGGCCATGGCCTCCGCAGCGCAGGGCGACGCCGACGCGATCCGGGCGGTCGGCGCCCTCGCCGACCCGATCCGCAGACGCGTCTACCGCATCGTCTCGGCGAGCCGCGACGCCGTCGGTCGCGATCACGTCGCCGAGGTGCTCGGCCTGCCGCGATCGACGGCCGCGTTCCACCTCGACCGCCTCGCGGACGCCGGTCTGCTCACGACCGAGTCGCGCCGCCTGACCGGCCGATCGGGACCGGGGGCGGGCCGACCCGCGAAGCTCTACCGGCGCGCCGACGACGAGATCGCCTTCAGCATCCCGGCCCGGCTCTACGAGCTCGGCGGCGGCGTCATGGCCGAGGCGATCGGCCGAGCCGTCGACGAGGGGGTCCCGGTGCGCGACGCGCTGCGCGACGCGGCCGAACGAGCTGGGCGGCGTCTCGCCGAGGCATCCGGCGACCTCACCGAGGCGCTCGGCGACGCCGGCCTCGAACCGCGCGACGACGGCGGCGAGGGGGTCGTGCTCGGCACCTGCCCGTTCCATCGGCTCGCCCGCGAGAACCCCGGCGTGGTGTGCGAACTCAACCACGCCCTCGTCTGCGGCATGGCCGACTCGACCGGGTCCGACCCCGAACGCGTCATGCTCGACCCCGGGGCGGGCGCATGCTGCATCCGCATCGTCGACGCGCCGCACTGACCCGCCGCCCACACGACTCACAGCCACGTTTCAGCAAACGTCAAGAGAATCGAGCCATGAGCGACGGACCTCGCATTCTCATCGTCGACGACGAGCCCAACATCCGCGACCTCCTCACCACCAGCCTGCGGTTCGCGGGCTTCGCGGTGCGCGCCGTGGGCAACGGCGCGCAGACCATCTCGGCCGTGCTCGAGGAGGAGCCCGACCTCATCATCCTCGACGTCATGCTGCCCGACATGAACGGCTTCGGCGTCACCAAGCGGCTGCGCTCGGCCGGGTACACCGCGCCGATCCTCTTCCTCACCGCGAAGGACGACACCGAGGACAAGATCACCGGCCTCACCGTCGGCGGCGACGACTACGTGACGAAGCCTTTCTCGCTCGACGAGATCGTCGCGCGCATCAAGGCCATCCTGCGGCGCACGATGCACGCCGAGGAGGACGCGGTCATCCGCACCGGCGAGCTCACGATGGACCAGGACACCCACGAGGTGCTCGTCGGCGACGTGCCGGTGGAGCTCTCCCCCACCGAGTTCAAGCTGCTCCGCTACCTCATGCTGAACCCCAACCGGGTGCTGTCGAAGGCGCAGATCCTCGACCACGTCTGGGAGTACGACTTCAACGGCGACGCCGGCATCGTCGAGAGCTACATCTCGTACCTGCGCCGCAAGCTCGACCAGCACTCGGCCGAGCCGCTCATCCAGACCAAGCGCGGGTTCGGCTACATGCTGAAGAGCTCCAAGCCCTGACCCAGCTTCCGCCGCCTAGACTCGGCCAGCCATGAATCAGACGATGTTCGAGCGGTGGAACCGCATCTCGCTGCGCACCAAGATCACCGGTGTGACGGTGCTCATGCTGACGCTCGGGCTGCTCGTCTCGGGCATCGGCACGGCCGCGATGCTGCGCTCGTACGTCGAGGACCAGATGGAGTCGAAGCTCCAGTCGCTCGCCTCGGGCGACGGGCTCACGAAGTACTTCGAGATCGACAGCGACCGGCCCCGGGCGCAGACGAACCTCAACCAGCTCGACTTCAGGCCGAGCGACGACGTCTTCGTCGCGATCTACACCTCGAGCGGCGAGTACCTCCGCAGCAACTGGGAGGACCGGCCCGAGGCCGACTGGCCGCGGATCCCCAAGACGCTCACGCAGGGGAAGGTCACCTCGCTCAACGACGGGGGCTACCGGACGTTCGCCCTCGACGACGACGCCGACGAGCCGACCTTCCGCGCCGTGACGACGCTCGTCACCGCCGACTCGCACGGCACCCTCGTGCCGATCGTGATCGCGATCTCGTCGAAGGACACCGAGCGCCTGCTCGCGGTCTACCTGACGATCTTCTTCGGCTTCGGGCTCGGCGTCGTGCTCGTCGGGGCGCTGCTCACCCGGATGCTGGTGACGAGCACCTTCGCGCCGCTCCGCGAGGTCGAGCGCACGGCCGCCGCGATCGCCGACGGCGACTTCAGCCAGCGCCTCGGCGGCGCCACCCCGAACACCGAGGTCGGCCGGCTGAACCGGTCGCTCAACACGATGCTCAACCGCATCGACCGCGCCTTCCGCGACCGCGCGCGCACGATCGACCAGATGCGCCGCTTCGTCGGCGACGCATCGCACGAGCTGCGCACGCCGCTCGTCTCGGTCCGCGGCTACGCCGAGCTCTACCGCATGGGCGCACTGCAGTCGCCCGAAGAGGTCGGCCAGGCGATGGAGCGCATCGAGAAGGAGGCCATCCGCATGGGCGGTCTCGTCGAAGACCTCCTCGCGCTCGCCCGCCTCGACGAGGCGAAGCCGCTCGAGCTCGCCGAGGTCGACCTGGTTCCGCTCGCCCGCGACGCAGCGCTCGACACGATGGCGGCCCACCCCGACCGCACCGTGACGGTCATCGCCCCCGAGGCCGGCACCGTCGAGGACGCCTCGGAGCCCGTGGAGCTCGCCGTCGACCTCGAGCAGGCCCCCATGCGCTCGACCGGCGCGATCGCGTTCGCCGGCGCGACCCTCGCGCGACTCCGTGGCCGACGACTCGCACCGGCGCCGCGGCGCACCTCTTCGCGCGCGGCCGGACGCGAGGCGCAGCGACGGCGCCAGCTCGACGCCGCCGGCATCGAGCTCGAGGCATCCGCAGCCGCATCGGCCGGCGAGCCGACCGGGCCCGCGCCCACGATGCCGGTGCCCATCGGGTCCGGTGAACCCGCCCCCGTGCAGCGCGCCGTCGTGCTCGCCGAGGAGAACAAGATCCGCCAGGTCATCACGAACCTGATGGGCAACGCGATGCGCTTCACGAACGACGGCTCGCCGATCGAGATCAGGGTGAGCATCGACCCGGCCGACGAGCGGGCAATGGTCGAGGTGATCGACCACGGCGAGGGCATCCCGCCGCAGATCCGCGAGAAGATCTTCCAGCGGTTCTGGCGCGCCGACACCTCGCGCACGCGCGAGACCGGGGGCTCCGGTCTCGGGCTCGCGATCGTCTCGTCGATCGTCGCGGCCCACAACGGCAGCGTCGACGTCGTCGAGACGCCCGGCGGCGGCGCGACCTTCCGCGTCATGCTGCCGCTCGCCGGTTCCGCCGCCGCTCCGCAGTCGATCTCCGAGGCCTGAGCCGCGGACCCGTCCTCGACAGCCGCCGACGTGCGCCGTCAGTGCACGACGGCAGCGGACTCGCGGTTCCGAGCGGACGCGCCCGCCTAACGTTCGGGAAGACACCGAACGAGAGGACTCCCATGAGCAGCTATCACGTCGACGCCGACCAGGTCTCCGCCGCGACCCAGACCGTGCAGGGCACGATCGGGCGCATCCAGTCCGACGTCGCGGCGCTCATGTCGCAGCTCACCGGGCTGCAGTCGTCGTGGTCGGGCCAGGCGTCGTCGGCCTTCCAGGGCGCGGTCGCCGACTGGCGGGCCACGCAGTTGCAGGTCGAGCAGAGCCTCGTCGGTCTCAATCGCGCACTCGGGCTCGCCGCGGCGCAGTACGCCGACGCTGAGCAGTCGAACGCCCGGCTCTTCCTGCGCTGAGCCGGGCGCATTCCCGGCGTCGGTGCCACGTGCCCGAGACCGGGTCCATGACGAACGAGACACCGCTCGACCTGTCGCCGGCGGACGCCCGGCGGGCGGACACGACGAAGGGCGCCTCCCGGGGGAGGCGCCCTTCGCGCATTTCGTGCGGACTGCTTAGAAGTCCATGCCACCCGTGGGGTCGCCGACCGGAGCCGGGTTCTTCTCGGGCTTGTCGGCGACGACGGCCTCGGTCGTGAGGAAGAGGCCGGCGATCGACGCGGCGTTGAGCAGCGCCGAGCGGGTCACCTTCACCGGGTCGTTGATGCCCGCGGCGAGCATGTCGACGTACTCGCCGGTCGCGGCGTTGAGGCCCTGGCCGACCGGGAGGTTGCGCACGCGGTCGACCACGACGCCCGGCTCGAGGCCGGCGTTGAGGGCGATCTGCTTGAGCGGGGCGTCGATCGCGACGCGGACGATGTTCGCGCCGGTCGCCTCGTCGCCCGAGACGTCGAGCTTCTCGAAGGCGGTCTTGCCGGCCTGGATGAGCGCGACGCCACCACCGGCGACGATGCCCTCCTCGACGGCGGCCTTCGCGTTGCGGACGGCGTCCTCGATGCGGTGCTTGCGCTCCTTGAGCTCGACCTCGGTGGCCGCGCCCGCCTTGATGACGGCGACGCCGCCGGCGAGCTTGGCGAGGCGCTCCTGGAGCTTCTCGCGGTCGTAGTCGGAGTCGGTGTTGTCGATCTCCTTGCGGATCTGCGCGACGCGGCCGGCGATGGCCTCCTCGTCACCGGCACCCTCGACGATGGTCGTCTCGTCCTTGGTGATGATGACCTTGCGGGCCTGGCCGAGCAGGTCGAGGGTGACGTTCTCGAGCTTGAGGCCGACCTCCTCGGAGATGACCTGGCCGCCGGTGAGGATCGCGATGTCCTGGAGCTGCGCCTTGCGGCGGTCGCCGAAGCCGGGAGCCTTGACGGCGACCGACTTGAAGATGCCGCGGATCTTGTTCACGATCAGGGTCGCGAGCGCCTCGCCGTCGACGTCCTCCGCGATGATGAGCAGCTGCTTGCCGGTCTGGATCACCTTGTCGACGATGGGCAGCAGGTCCTTGATGTTCGAGACCTTGCTGTTGACGATCAGGATGTACGGGTCTTCGAAGACCGCCTCCTGACGCTCGGGGTCGGTGACGAAGTACGCCGACAGGTAGCCCTTGTCGAAGCGCATGCCCTCGGTCAGCTCGAGCTCGGTGCCGAAGGTGTTCGACTCCTCGACGGTGACGACGCCCTCCTTGCCGACCTTGTCGATCGCCTCGGCGATGAGCGCACCGATCTGCTCGTCGGCGGCCGAGATCGAGGCCGTGGCGGCGATCTCTTCCTTCGTCTCGACGTCCTTCGCGTTCGCGAGGAGCTCGGCCTCGACGGCCTGGACGGCCTTCTCGATGCCGCGCTTCAGCGAGATGGGGTCGGCGCCTGCGGCGACGTTGCGGAGGCCCTCGCGGACGAGCGCCTGAGCGAGGACGACCGAGGTCGTGGTGCCGTCACCGGCGACGTCGTCGGTCTTCTTCGCGACCTCCTTGACGAGCTCGGCGCCGATCTTCTCGTACGGGTCGTCGAGTTCGATCTCCTTGGCGATCGAGACGCCGTCGTTCGTGATCGTGGGGGCGCCCCACTTCTTCTCGAGCACGACGTTGCGGCCGCGCGGGCCGAGGGTCACCTTGACCGCGTCGGCGAGCGTGTTGAGGCCGCGCTCGAGGCCGCGGCGGGCCTCTTCGTCGAAAGCAATGATCTTTGCCATGTGTGTCTCTCGTCCCTTCTCGGACGTCTTCAAAGATTCGTGGTTTAGCACTCAAAACGAGTGAGTGCTAAGACGATTCTGGCACTCTCGTGCTGGGAGTGCAAGCGAGCACCGGACCCTTCCGCACGCTCGCGGCGAACACCCGCCGCTGCGTGCGCGGCGGTCCGAGACCTCCCGGATGCCTCGTGGCCGGCGCCGTTCAGGGCGCGAACTTCACCGAACCCGACTTCGGCACGAGTTCGATCCAGGTGTTGCCCGGCGCGAGCCGAAGCGGCGACCCGTCGTCGGCGGTGAGCACGATCGGCGCCGCCTGCGAGTCCTTCTTCCAGGTTCCGTGGGCGGTGCGCCCGGCGCTCGAGACCCACACCTCCCCCGAGCCGACCATCACCGTCTTCGGCACCTCGCCGTATCGCCAGTCGATGCCGACCCGCATCGTGACGACATTCGTCGCACGGACGCGTTCGCCGCCCTCCTGCGTGTCGGCCCGCCCCTCCTGCGAGCGGAGCCAGCTCGAGGTGCCCGCGTCCCAGTCCCACGAGGGGTTTCGGGCATCGGAGAACACGAGCGCGATCTTCGAGGTCGGTGCCGCCTTCAGGGCGGGGTCGGCGAGCGGGTCGGCCGTGCCGTACGCGAACTGCACCGGCGGCGGATCGAGCTTCGCGTTGCGCCCGACCGCCTCCTTCGAGCGCAGGATCACGTCGTGCGGTCCCGGCCGCTCGTCGGCGCGGTGGAAGAGACCGGTGTCGTCGTAGTCGAACACGATGTTCTTGAGCGGGGTCGCCATCATCATCGCGACGAACTGGTCCTGCCCGCCCGAGTACGCGATGATGCCGCCGAGCGGCGTCACGATGTCGGGATCCATCGGCCGGATCGACCGGACCGGTCCCACGCTGTCCGGCACGTCCGAGTGCCAGACCGCGACGTAGCGGGTGATGCCGCCCTCGACGAGCTCCTCGAAGACGAGGTCGGTGCGGTTGAGCGCGATCTGCGGCCGCGCCTCCTCGTGGTCGTCGATCTTGACCGCGAGCGACGGGTGCGCGGGCGCCGCGGGGTCGGTCGTGGTGCCGCGCAGCGGCGAGAACGAGACCGCGACGGGCTGCGACGTCCCGACCGGCCGCGGTTCGGCCGACGGCGTCGGCGCCTCGGTCGGTTCGGGCGGTGACGACTGGCACGCCGCGGTGACGAGCACCGCCGCGGCGAGCACGAGGACGGCGATCGCACGTCTCGCGCCCGGGCGGACCCCCTTGACCATGCCGTCATCGTAGCCATCGCCGGGCTTCGCCGGCCGGGATGCGGCCCGGGACACGCCGCGCCCGCCGCACGTCGCCGGGTCGCGCGACGAACCCCACGAACACCGAACGCGCCGCCGATCGGCGACGCGTTCGGGACGCTCGGATGACGCTCAGGCGGGACGCACCGCCTCGGCCTGCGGCCCCTTCGACCCGGTGCCGACCTCGAAGACGACCTGCTGGCCCTCTTCGAGCACCTTGTACCCGGCCATGTCGATGGCCGAGTAGTGGACGAAGACGTCCTGGCTGCCGTCGTCGACGGTGATGAAACCGTATCCCTTTTCAGCGTTGAACCACTTGACGGTTCCGTTCGCCATGCGTTGCTCCCATAACTGCAGTGTGTCGATCAGCACGTGCCTGTCGCCTGTACCGGGCCGGCTCAGTCGATGCACTGGCACGAGCCCCGAGGGGGCGCCTGCACAGCGCGGGCGCGAGCGACCAATTCCAGATACTCACAGACCCGACATCCCGCGCACAAGGGGTCCGATGCAACGAATGGTCGCAGAATGGCAACGATTCGCGGGCGATCAGCCGGCGGACGCCTCCGCGTAGTCGGAGCCCAGGACGAGGACGAGCGGCGTGCCCGTCTCGGCGAAGCTCTCCGACAACCGGACGTCGGCTTCCGGCAGGAGTCCGGCGACCCCGCGCGCCGCGCCCTCGAGGTCGGGTGTCGCATAATAGACGACCGTCTCCGTGATGTCGTTCTCGCTGGCGTTCGCGGTGGCGCCCACCGTGACCCCGCCGGCCGTCAGCGTCTCGCTCGCCTTCGCCGCGAGGCCCGCCGTCGAGGTGCCGTTGAGCACCGTCACCGGCACCGGTGCGATCGTCGGCGGGGCCGTGGCGGCGGGCGACGCCGACGCCGTCGCAGCGGGCCCGCCGCCCGAGATGTCGAGGCGGTCGTTGAAGATCATGACCCCCGCGATGCCGATGCCGGCGAGCACGACGGTCGCGAGCGCCGCCCAGCCGAACCTGATCCACTTCGCACCGCGGCGGGCGGGAGCGCGATGCGCGCCGACGCGGTCGATGCCGTGCGGGATCGAGTCGAAGCGGTCGCGGGGGAACTTCTGCGCCATGGGGTCCAGATCGGGGTCGGGGCCGGCTCAGTCGAGCGGTCGGCCGAGGGAGAGCGAACGTTGCGATCTCGCCGCGCGGCGTGCGGACCGCAGGCGTTGCAGTCGCTTGACGAGCATCGGGTCGTGGCGCAGCGCCGCCGGCGAATCGATGAGCTCGCCGAGGATCCGATAGTAACGGGCGGCCGAGATGCCGAACTCGTCGCGGATCGCCTCGGCCTTGCGGGCCGGCTGCTGCCACGCGCGCGCCTCGAAGGCGAGCACGCGCAACTGGCGATCGTCGAGCGGGGCGTCGTCGGGGCGGTGCGGCACGCGCTCGGCGCTCATCCGGTCCTCCCGTCGCGCGAGCCGGGCGGCCCGCCTGCAGCACATCCTAGGCAACGCTCGCCGAGAGGCCGCCGCATGGCGGCGTGTGTCACCGCGGAACAGCCGGGCCGCTCGCGGCGTTGCATCCGATGTCGTCGCCGCCCCTGAGAACTGCGACGATGGAACCGACCCCGTGAACGAGAGGAGCGCCCATGTCACACCCGGTGCAGAAGAGCGATGAGGAATGGCGCGCCGAGCTCGACCCCGCACGGTACTCGGTGCTCCGTGAGGCCGCGACCGAGCGGCCGTGGTCGGGCGAACTGCTCGACGAGGAGCGCGCCGGCGTCTACACCTGCGGCGCATGCGGTGCCGAGCTCTTCAAGAGCGGCACCAAGTTCGACTCGGGGTGCGGCTGGCCGAGCTTCTACGAGTCGGTGCGGCCCGAGGCGGTCGAGCTCATCGAGGACCGCACCCTCGGCATGGTGCGCACCGAGGTCCGCTGCGCGGCGTGCGGCTCGCACCTGGGGCACGTCTTCCCCGACGGGTTCGGCACGCCGACCGGCGACCGCTACTGCATGAATTCGCTCGCGCTCGGCTTCACGCCCGAGCAGTGACGACGGATCCGGCACGCCGGGCGGCGCTCCTGCGCCGCTCGGCACCCAAGGTGACGGAGGCCGCGCCCGACGACGCCGAGCTGCTCGTGCTGCTCGAGGCGGCGGAACGGGTCGCCGATCACGCGGGCCTCCGTCCGTGGCGGACGATCGCCCTGCGCGGCGACGCGCGGAGGCGGCTCGGTGCCGCACTCGTCGAGGCATCCGGTCTCGACGGCGCGGCCGCCGACAAGCTCGCGGCCAAGCCGTTGCGCGCCCCGCTCCTCATCGCGCTCGTCGTGCGCCGCACCTGGCACCCGAAGGCTGCCGACTGGGAGCAGGACGCCGCGGCGGCCGGCGTCGCGCACATGCTGAGCCTCCTGCTCGACGAGGCCGGCTGGGGCGTCATGTGGCGCACCGGGCCGTATACGAGGCATCCGGCCGTCGCCGACATGCACGGCCTCGCGCCCAACGAGCAGCTGCTCGGCTGGCTCTACGTCGGCGGCCGCGACGGCGAACGGGCGCCGAGGGGCCCGGCCAGGCCGCCGCAGTTCAGCTCGATCGATTGACCGCGTCGGGGCGCTCGACGACGTCGGAGCGGTGCCGGTGGCGCGACCACCGGATCGATGCGACCGCGACCGCGGCGAGCGCGAGGAGGGTGCCGCCGATCGTCGCCGCGTCCACGGCGCGTCCGGTCGGCAGGAAGAGGTCGAGCGCGAGCGCGCCCGCGAGCTGTCCGGCGACGCCGCACAGCGCGAGCAGGAGCACGCCGACGACGCGCACGACGAGCGCCTGGCCCGCGATGAAGATGCAGCCGATCGCCCCGCCGGCGTAGAGCCACGGTTCGGTCGGCAGGCGTTCGGGCCAGCCTGCGGCGACGCCGTGCACGACCGCCGCCGCGACGAGAGCGACGGTGCCGACCGCGAAGTTCACGAACGCCGCCGTCAGCGCGCTCGACGCCTCGGCCTTGACGCGGCCGTTGACGGCCTGCTGCCACGAGACGGCGAGGCCGGCCGCGAACGGCAGCAGCATGACGACGAACGGCACGTCGTGGGCGAGCTGCGCCGAGACGGCCCAGGCGATCGCCGCGAGGGCGAGGACCGCGCCGAGCACCCGGGTCGGCGAGAGCGGCCTCCTGCCGCCCGGGCCGAGGCCCGCGAGGTCGAACACGATCCCGCCGATCGTCTGGCCCGCGACGATCGCGACGGTGAACATCGCGACGCCGAGGAGCCCCGCCGACAGGCCCTGGGTCGTGACGAACCACGCACCGCTCAAACCGCCGAGCACCATCCACCAGGCGAGCCGGCGCGCGCCGAGCGCGGCGATCACCCGCCGGAGGCCGACCCGACCCGGACGCCACACGCAGAGGGCGACGGCGAGGATCACGAGCCCCGACCCGAACGAGATCGCGGCGGCCGTGAACGCGTCGTCGAGGTCGGCCGCGAGCGCGCCGTTGACCCGCGACTGCAGGGCCGTGAACGCCCCGAACACGATCGCCAGCGCGATGGCGATCCAGCGCGGCATGCGGGTGCGTTCGGCGTGCTGGTGGTGCTCGTGCACGTCGGCGGGATGCTCGGTCAAGAGCCGACTGCGGGACTTGAACCCGCAACCCCCGTATTACAAGTACGGTGCGCTACCAATTGCGCCAAGCCGGCATGGCCCGACCGGTGCGGGCCCCGACAATCCTACTCGGAGCCCGGCCGCCGGTGCGCGGAGACGACGAAGGCCCGGCGACGCGCGCCGGGCCTTCGTGCGATCGCGATGGGTCAGCCCGCGGGCGTGGGCGTCGGGGTGGGCGACGGGGTCGAGTTCGACTCCGAGAACGCCTCGCCGGTGGCCTGCAGCACGAACGACTGGAACTCGGCCGGGTCGGTGAGCGAACCCTGGTACTGCTTGCCGTTCACGAGCACCGTCGGGGTGCCCTTGATCGACTCGAGCTCCGAGTTCGGCACGGGCTGGGTGAGCGCGCGGGTCGTCGCCTCCTGCACCCACGACTTGAACTGGGTCTCGTCGATGCACTTCTCGATCGTCGACGTCGACTTGGCACCCGACTGCGACACGAACTCCTTCAGCTGGTCGTTCGTGAGGCCGTCGCTGCCCTCCTCGGGCTGGTTCTCGAAGAGCAGCGCGTTGAAGTCGAGGAACGCCTCGGGCGAGGTGTCGGCGACGCACGCCGCCGCGTTCGCGGCGCGCAGCGAGTACTGGGTGCCGTTCGATCGGTTCGTGAGGATCGCGAGCGGGTGCACCTCGAGCGTCGCCGCCCCCTGCTCGACCATCGTGCTGATCGCTTCGCCGTTCGTCGTCTCGAACTGGCCGCAGAAGGGGCACAGGTAGTCGACGTAGACGACGATGTTCGCGACCGTGCCGCTGTCGTCCTGCTCGGTCGGCTTGGGCGTCGCACCGGCTGCCAGCGCCGGGGTGTCGACCGGCGTGATCGTGCCGTCGGCCCCCGTGAGCACGATGCCGTCGCTCGCCATGTTGGCGGGGCCGGGGCCGGCCGGCTTCACGCTGTTGAAGATGAGCGTGCCGACGAGCGCCGCGATCGCGATGACCGCCACGATGATTCCGCCCTGGATCAGCACCTTGTTGCGGCGGTCGCGCTTCTTCTGCGCCTCGCGGAGCTCGCGCGCCTTCTCGCGCGCGGCCTCCCGCTGCTGGTTACGGGTGGGGCGTGGCTGGTTGGATCCGCCGTTGCTCATCGATGGTCACTCCGGTCGCTGTGTGGGCACGCCGAAACAGGGGGGCGCACGTGAACACGATAGTAGGAACGGCATCTGGGAATCACCCGAACCCCGGCTGGACATCGCGACGACGGTCCGGCGGTCCGCCCCGAGAGGTCCGTGCGAGGCATCCCCGCGAATTCCTCCGTGGTCGGGAGCCTCTGCCGCGCGTGCGATACTGAGGAGGCGTCACCGTCGACGCGCTTCCATTCACAACGGATCGTCCGGCACGTACCTGCCGGTGAAGGAGAGAAATCAACATGGCGTCAGTCACGTTCGACAAGGCCACCCGCCTCTACCCGGGCGGCACCCGCCCCGCGGTCGACCAGCTCGACCTCGAGATCGCCGACGGCGAGTTCCTCGTGCTCGTCGGCCCGTCCGGCTGCGGCAAGTCCACGTCGCTCCGCATGCTCGCCGGCCTCGAAGAGGTCAACGACGGCAACATCTTCATCGGCGACCGCAACGTCACCGACGTCCCCCCGAAAGACCGCGACATCGCGATGGTCTTCCAGAACTACGCGCTCTACCCGCACATGACGGTCGCCGAGAACATGGGCTTCGCGCTCAAGATCGCGGGCGTCGGCAAGGACGAGCGCGCTGCGCGGGTCCTCGAGGCCGCGAAGCTGCTCGACCTCGAGCCCTACCTCAGCCGCAAGCCGAAGGCCCTCTCTGGCGGCCAGCGCCAGCGCGTCGCGATGGGCCGCGCGATCGTTCGCCAGCCCCAGGTCTTCCTCATGGACGAGCCGCTCTCGAACCTCGACGCCAAGCTCCGCGTGCAGACCCGCACCCAGATCGCGTCGCTCCAGCGCCGGCTCGGCGTCACGACCGTCTACGTCACGCACGACCAGACCGAGGCGCTCACGATGGGCGACCGCATCGCGGTCCTGAAGGACGGCCTGCTCCAGCAGGTCGGCACCCCGCGCGACCTGTACGAGAAGCCGAACAACGTGTTCGTCGCCGGCTTCATCGGCTCGCCCGCCATGAACCTGTTCCACGCCGACCTCGTCGACTCCGGCGTCAAGTTCGGCACGGCTGTCGTTCCCGTCGACCGCGACGTGCTCGCCGAGGCCAACGGGGCTGTCGCCACGATCGGCGTGCGCCCCGAGGACATCGTCGTGTCGGCGACCCCGGGCGAGGGCCTCGAGGTCGACGTCGACCTCGTCGAGGAGCTCGGCGCCGACGGCTACCTCTACGGCCACTCGACCGTCGAGGGCAAGCGCACCGACATCGTCGCGCGCGTCGACGGCCGCCTGCACCCGAACGCCGGCGACAAGGTCTACCTCACCGCGACGCCGAACCACGTGCACCTCTTCGACGCCGAGTCGGGCGACCGCCTCGGCAACAAGGCCGTCGTCAGCTGACGCGCCTCACGACGATCGATGCCGGTCGGGCCCTCGGCCCGGCCGGCATCGTCGTCTCCGGCGGCGCCCCGCCCGAGGCATCCCGTTTCTGCAACCGCCGCAGGGCTGCAAGGATCGACATATGAGCGGTTCCCTCTCGATCACCTCGGCCATGACCGACCCGGCGCTCCTCGATCTGCCGTGGGACCTCCCGCTCGAGTCATGGCCGTCCGACGCGATCGCCGCGCTGCCGAAGGGCATCTCGCGGCACCTCGTGCGCTTCGCCCACCTCGGCGGCCACGTCGTCGCGATCAAGGAGACGACCGCCGAGATGGCGCGGGGCGAGTACGAGATGCTGCGCACCCTGCAGCGGCTCGAGATCCCCTGCGTCGAACCGGTCGCGGTCATCACGAACCGCACCGACGACGAGGCCGAGGAGCTCAAGCCCGTGCTCGTGACGCGGCACCTGCGGTTCTCGCTGCCGTACCGGGCCCTGTTCTCGCAGACGCTGCGACCCGACACCGCGACCCGGCTCGTCGACGCCCTGGCGGTGCTGCTCGTGCGGCTCCACATCGTCGGCTTCTTCTGGGGCGACGTGTCGCTCTCGAACACGCTCTTCCGCCGTGACGCCGGCGCGTTCGCCGCCTACCTCGTCGACGCCGAGACCGGCAAGCTCTTCGAGGGCGGCCTCTCGAACGGCCAGCGCGAGAACGACCTCGAGATCGCGCGCGTGAACATCGCCGGCGAGCTGCTCGACCTCGAGGCCGGCGGCAAGGTCGCCGACGAGCTCGACCCGGTGCGCATCTCGAACGGCATCGTCGACGCCTACCGCAAGCTCTGGGGCGAGCTCACCGGGCCGGAATCGTTCCCCGGCGCCGAGCGCTGGCGCATCACCGAACGCGTCAACCGCCTCAACGAGCTCGGCTTCGACGTCGAAGAGCTGGCGATCAAGACGGATGCCTCGGGCACGACGGTCCGCATACAGCCGAAGGTCGTCGACGCGGGCCACCACCAGCGGCGCCTGCTGCGCCTCACCGGCCTCGACGCGGGCGAGAACCAGGCCCGCCGGCTGCTCAACGACCTCGACTCGTACCGCGCGGCGTACGGCAAGGCCGACCTCGACGAGGAGATGGTCGCGCACGAGTGGCTCATGCGGGTGTTCGAGCCGGTGGTCCGCGCCATCCCGCTCGAGCTGCGCCGCAAGCTGGAGCCGGCCGAGGTGTTCCACCAGCTGCTCGAGCACCGCTGGTTCATGGCGCAGCGCGCCGGACACGACATTCCCCTCGCCGAGGCCGTGACCTCGTACGTCAACGAGGTGCTGCGGCACCGCCGCGACGAGGCGACCGTGATCGACCCGCCGACCGGATCGATCACGGCGGCGATGGACGTCGTGCCGACCGAGACGGCTGCGATCAGCGCGATCGACCCCGACGACGAGGACGACTGGCGGCTGAAGGTCTGACGCACGGGCGTCGCGCCCGCGGGTCGGCGCCCGCGGGGGTCGGCGCCCGTGGGTCGGTCGCGCGGCGGCGCGCTCGCTACTCGGCGGCGCGCAGCTTCGCGATCTCGTAGAGCGTGACCGATGCGGCGATGCCCGCGTTCAGCGACTCGGTCGAGGCGCTGATCGGGATCGACACGATCGCGTCGCACGTCTCGGCGACGAGGCGCGAGAGCCCCTTGCCCTCGCTGCCGACCACGATGACGATCGGGCGATCGGCCCAGCTGAGGCCCGGCAGCGACACGTCGCCGTCGCCGTCGAGGCCCAGCACGAAGACACCGCGCTCCTTGAGGCTCTTGAGCGTCTGCGTGAGGTTCGCGGCCATCGCGACGGGCACGCGAGCCGCGGCGCCCGCGGAGGTCTTCCACGCCGCCGAGTTCACGCCGACCGAACGGCGCTGCGGCACGATGACGCCCTGGCCGCCGAACGCGCCCGTCGACCGCAGGATCGCGCCGAGGTTGCGCGGGTCGGTGACGCCGTCCAGGGCGACCAGCAGCGGCGTCTCGTCGCGGGCGATGACCTCGTCGAGCAGTTCGATCGGGTGGGCGTACTCGTAGGGCGGCACCTTGAGCGCGAGGCCCTGGTGCACGCCGCCGTCGCCGGCGAGCCGGTCGAGCTCGGGCCGCATGACCTCGAGGATCGGGATGCCGCGGTTCGTGGCGAGCTTGACGGCCTCTTTCACCCGGTCGTCCATCTCGACGCGGGCGGCGATGTACAGCGTCGTCGCGGGAATGCGGGTGCGCAGCGCCTCGACGACCGAGTTGCGGCCCGTCACGATCTCCGACTCGTCGCCGGACTTGGCGCGGCGCGATGCGCCCGAGGCGCCGCGGGGCGCGCTCGCGCCCCGGCCCTGACCTGCGACCTTGCCGGCCGGCTTGCCCTTGCCGCCGGCCGCGGCGTAGCGCTCCTGCGCCGCCTTGCGCTTGCCGGCGGGGTGCCAGGCGCGATCCTCCGCCTTCGGGGTCGGGCCCTTGCCCTCGAGCGCCTTGCGCCCGTGCCCGCCGGTGCCGACCTGCTTGCCCGCCGCGCCCTTGCCGCCCTTGCGTACGGCTCCGGCGCGTGACTTGCCGCTGCTGCCCTTCATGATCCCAAGCTCCAATGCGTGCCGGTCTGACTGTCTTCGATGGTGATGCCCGCCTCGGCGAGCTCGGTGCGGATGCGGTCGGCGGTCGCCCAGTCCTTCGCGTCGCGCGCTGCGCGGCGGTCGTCGATGAGGCGTTCGACGAGCGAACCGAGGGCGGATGCCGCGGGGCCGGCGTCGGCCGTGGCCCAGTGCGGGTCGCGGGGATCGATGCCGAGCACCTCGACCATGGCGCCCACCTGCCCGTGGGCGACGGCGGCGTCGTGCAGTTCTTCGTCGTCGAGCGCCTGGTTGCCGGCGCGCACCGTGTCGTGCAGCACGGCGAGCGCCTGCGGAACGCCCAGGTCGTCGTCCATCGCCGCGGCGAACGCTTCGGGGACCTCGGGCGCGCCGACGCCGACGAACCGGGTGCCGGCGAGTCGGCGTTCGACGCGCTGCAGGAACGTGCGGATGCGATCGACGGCGGCCTCGGCCTCGGTGAGCGAGCCCGGCGAGTAGTCGAGCGTCGAACGGTAGTGGGCCTGCCCCAGCAGGTACCGCACGGCGAGCGGAGAGGCGAGGCTCAGGAGCTCGGCCGCGTAGACCGAGTTGCCGAGCGACTTCGACATCTTCTGCCCGCCGATGTTCACGAGGCCGTTGTGCACCCAGTAGCGCGCGAACGCCTGGCCGGCCGCGGTCGACTGGGCGAGCTCGTTCTCGTGGTGCGGGAAGCGCAGGTCGAGGCCGCCCCCGTGCACGTCGAACTCGTCGCCGAGGTAGCGCGCAGCCATCGCCGAGCACTCGATGTGCCAGCCGGGCCGGCCCACGCCCCAGGGCGAGCGCCAGCCCGCGGACTCGGGCTCGCCGGGCTTGCGTCCCTTCCACAGGGCGAAGTCGCGGGGGTCGCGCTTGCCGCGCGGGTCGGCGTCGGCCGCGGCCTCCATCTTGTCGCGCGACTGACGCGTGAGCTCGCCGTAGGCGGGCCAGCTCGAGGTGTCGAAGTACACATCGCCCGAGTCGTCGGCGGCCGGATAGGCGTGCCCCGATTCGATGAGGCGGGCGATGAGCTCCTGCATCTGCTGCACGCTCGCCGTCGCCCGCGGCTCGTACGTCGGCGGCAGGATGCCGAGCTGCGCGTAGCCCGACGTGAACTCGAGCTCGATGCGGTAGGTGAGGGCCCACCACTCCTCGCCCGAGCCCTGCAGCTCGCGGTGCGCGGCGTCGAGGATCTTGTCGTCGATGTCGGTGACGTTGCGCACGAAGACGACCTCGTTGCCGCGATAGGCGAACCAGCGCCGCATGATGTCGTAGACGAGCGCACTGCGGAGGTGCCCGATGTGCGGGCTCGACTGCACCGTCGGACCGCAGACGTACATGCCGACGCGCCCCTCGCGGAGGGGCACGAAGTCGCGCAGCGCCTGGGCCTTCGAGTCGTAGAGTCGCACGGTCACCCGCCAAGCCTACCGGCGGGGGGCCCGAACGTCGTGCGGCTCAGGCGGGCAGGATGAGCGCGGTCGCGATCGCCGCGACCCCCTCGCCGCGCCCGGTGAAGCCGAGCGCGTCGCTCGTCGTCGCGGCGACGCTCACGGGGGCGCCGAGCACGCGGGAGAGCAGCGCCTCGGCCTCGGCGCGACGCGGCGCGAGCTTCGGCCGGTTGCCCACGACCTGCACCGTGACGTTGCCGATGACGAACCCGGATGCCTCGACGAGGCGCCGCGTCTCGGCGAGGAATACCTCGCCGTGGGCGCCGGCGAAGCGCGCGTCGGCCGTGCCGAAGATCTTGCCGACGTCGCCGAGGCCCGCGGCCGCGAGCAGCGCGTCGCAGATCGCGTGGGCCGCGGCGTCACCGTCGGAATGGCCCGAGAGCCCGCGCTCCCCCGGCCACTCGAGCCCGGCGAGCCACAGCGGCGTGTCGTCCTGCCCGAACGCGTGCACGTCGGTGCCGGTGCCGATGCGCGGCACCGCGGCGCTCCTGCCCCGGGCGGCCGCCGCGGCGGCGCCGGCCGGGTGCGGCTCGGCGAGCAGCTGCTCGGCGCGGCGCAGGTCTGCGGGCACCGTGATCTTGAAGGCGCGCACGTCGCCCGGCACGGTGTCGACGACGAGCCCGGTCGCTGCGACGAGCGCCGCATCGTCGGTGTGTTCGGCGTCGGCCGTACGGTAGGCGTGGTCGAGCGCCCCGCGCGGGAACCCCTGCGGGGTCTGCACCGCCCGGAGCTCGGACCGGTCGATCGTCTCGACCACCGACCCGTCGGCGACGCGCTTGATGGTGTCGACGACTTCGAGTGCCGGCACGATTCCGTGACCCCGGGCGCGCACCGCGGCGGCGACCTCGTCGAAGACCGGTGCGGGCGTGAGCGGCCGGGCGGCATCGTGCACGAGCACCGTGTCGACGCCAGCGGCGACGACCGCGAGGCCCCGGGCCACGGAGTCCTGCCGGCTCGCACCGCCCGCGACGACCTCGAGCGGAGCGCCGGCGGCCGCGACGACCGGGGCGAGCCCGCCCCGCACCTCGTCGACCCGGTCGGCGGGGGCGACGACGACGATCGCCGGCGTCTCGCGCATGGCGAGCACGCCGGCGATCGCGGTCGAGAGCACCGTGCCGTCGCCGAGCGGCACGAACGCCTTCGGCTCGGGACGGCCCAACCTCGTGCCGCTTCCTGCGGCGACGATGATGACGGCGGTGCGCGGGGTGCTCATGGGATGAGCGTAGCCGCGACCCCGGTGGCCTCGATACGGCGCTGCGCGCCTACTCGACCGACCGTGACGTCAGGAGGCGAGGACCTCGTCGAGGACGGTCGACGCCGCCTCTTCGTCGGTCTTCTCGGCGAGCGCGAGCTCGGAGATCAGGATCTGGCGGGCCTTCGCGAGCATGCGCTTCTCACCGGCCGAGAGGCCGCGGTCCTGATCACGGCGCCACAGGTCGCGCACGACCTCGGACACCTTGATCACGTCGCCCGAGGCGAGCTTCTCGAGGTTCGCCTTGTAGCGGCGCGACCAGTTGGTCGGCTCCTCGGTGAACGGCGCGCGAAGCACCTCGAAGACCTTGTCGAGGCCCTCTTTGCCGATGACGTCGCGCACGCCGACGAGGTCGACGTTCTCGGCCGGAACCTCGATGACGAGGTCGCCCTGCGTGACGTTCAGCTTGAGGTAGAGCTTCTCTTCACCCTTGATGATCCGTTTCTTCACCTCGGTGATCGTTGCGGCTCCGTGGTGGGGGTAAACGACGGTTTCGCCAACCTCAAAAAGCATGAATAAAAGTCCTTTCGGCAACTTTCAGGATATCACATTCGTGATCGTGCTAAGGTTCGCCTCCCCTTCCACGCCGGCCTCCTGCCGTGCGATATGCTCGGAGTCGATCGCGCGCGCCATCTGGGCGCGCGTGCGCACGCTCGCACTTGGAGGTTCTGTGAAGGCGCGTCTCGCGGCATCAGCTGCTCTGGCCCTCGGCATCGCGATCGGCGCGAGCGGCTGCTCGATGCTGACCTATCAGGCGACGACCGAGCCGTACGACGCGAGCGACGGCGTCGGGGTCAACGTCGGCGACCTCCACCTCCGCAACGTGCTCGTCGTGAGCGACGACGGCGTCGACGGCACCCTCGTGCTGACGATCGTGAACGACGGCGCCGACGACGTCGAGCTCGGTGTCCAGGTCGCCGACGGCGAGACGCAGACCATCCCGGTCGACGCGGGCGCCACGGTCGCCTTCGGCGTCGCCGACGAGGACCAACTCGACGTCGTCCCGCCGCTGGTCCTCGAGGGCATCGACACGAAGCCCGGCGCGCTGCTGCCCATCTACTTCCAGTACGGCTCGGCCGAGGGCATCGAGAAGGAGGTCCCCGTGCTCGACGGCCGCCTGCCCGAGTACGCAGGCCTGCTTCCGGCCGAGGTCGCCGTCGAGGACGTCGCGACCGAGGCGCCGACCGCGGGCTGACCCCACCGACGACGACGGAGGGCGGATGCTTCGGCATCCGCCCTTCGTGCACCCGGGCGAGCCGCCCGGAGCGGGTCAGCCGGGGAAGGTGCTCGCGACGCCGCCGAGGAATCCGACGAGGAACATCACCGTCGCGGTGACCGCCGCGATGACGCAGATGCCGATGCCCACGAACGCGGGCCACTTCGGGCGCGGACGGAAGATCGCGATCACCGACACCGCGAGTGCGGCGATCAGCAGCACTCCCCCGACGAACTCGAACAGGATGCTCGGGCTGGCCACGCCGACCAGGGCGAGCACCCCGAGGCCGATGCCGAGGTACCCGAGCACGTTGTGGCGCCGAGGCCGCTCTCCTGCGCTCGGTTCGGGCGTGGTCGTGCGTTCGGTTCCGTCGGCAGGGGCGTTGGCGGTCATCACCCGATCGTCGCAAACGCCGCTCGCCCGGTGCAAGGGCGCGACGCCGGCGGCACACGGGCCATGCGGGTCGGCCTAGCCCTCGAAGCGGTAGCCGAGCCCCCGCACCGTCACCAGCTGGACGGGCTCGGAGGGCTGCACCTCGATCTTCGAGCGGATTCGCTTGATGTGCACGTCGAGCGTCTTGGTGTCGCCGAAGTAGTCGGACCCCCACACGCGGTCGATGAGCTGGCCCCGCGTGAGCACCCGCCCGGGATTGCGCATCAGCAGCTCGAGCAGCTCGAACTCCTTCAGGGGCATCGGCACCTGGACGCCGTCGACCTCGACCGTGTGCCGGTCGACGTCCATGCGCACGCGCCCGCCCTCGAGCACCGACTCGTCGAAGTCCTCGATCTCGGTGCGTCGGCGGAGCACGGCACGGATGCGGGCGAGCAGCTCGCGCGTCTTGTACGGCTTCGTGACGTAGTCGTCGGCGCCGAGCTCGAGCCCCACGACGATGTCGATCTCGGAGTCCTTCGCGGTCAGCATGATGATCGGCACCGACGAGCGGTTGCGCAGCTCCCGGCACACCTCCGTGCCCGGCAGGCCCGGCAGCATGAGGTCGAGCAGCACCAGGTCGGCGCCTTCGCGGTCGAACGCCGCGATCGCCGAAGGACCGTCGGCGGCGACCTCGACCTCGTAGCCCTCGCGCTCGAGCAGGAAGCTCAGCGGGTCTGAGAGGGCGATCTCGTCTTCGACGAGCAGGATGCGGGTCACTGGTGTTCTCCTCGGTCGGATGCTGCGGCCTTCGCAGCGTGTCGGCGCGCGCCGGCGCCACTCGCCGGAGGCTCCGCGGATCGCGCAGCATCGGCGCCGGCCGGTTCGTCGACCGGCGGCAGCTCGGCGAGCGGAAGCCGGATCATGAAGGTCGACCCGCGCCCCGGCTGCGACCAGACGCGCACGTCGCCGCCGTGGTTCTGAACGGTGTGCTTGACGATGCTGAGGCCGAGGCCCGAACCGCCCGTGTTGCGGGAGCGGGCCTGGTCGACCCGGTAGAACCGCTCGAAGACGCGCTCGAGCTCGTCGCCGTCGATGCCGATGCCCTGGTCGGTGACGGCGATCTCGACGGAGCCGTCGACGATCTTCGTGCCGACCCCCACCCTTCCGCCCTCGTTCGAATACGCGATCGCGTTCGCGACGAGGTTGTGCACGGCGACGACCATGAGGGCCCGATCTCCGTAGACCTTCGCCCCGGTCGCGGCCTTGACCGCCATCTCGACGCGCTTGCCGCCCGCGACGACCCGGTTCTGGTCGACCGCCGACGCCACGACCTCGTCGACGTCGACGAGGGAGTCGGGGCGCAGCGCGTCGCGCGCCTGAAGCCGGGACAGCTCGATGACCTCGCTCGTGATGTGCGCGAGCCGCGTCGCCTCGACCGACAGGCGGCCCGCGAAGCGGCGCACCTGGTCGGGCTCGTCGGCGGCCTGGTCGAGCGCCTCCGCGAGCAGGCTCACCGAGGCGATCGGCGTCTTCAGCTCGTGGCTGATGTTGGCGACGAAGTCGCGCCGCACCTCATCGAGCCGGTGCGCTTCGGTGCGGTCCTCGGCGAGGAGCAGCACGAACCGGGCGCCGAGCCGGGCGACCCGCACCCGGAGGCGCATCGTCGCCTCGCCCTGTGCGGACCTGGCGACCGCGAGCTCCTCGGCGATCGGCTCGCCCGAGCGGCGGACCGCGGCCACGAGCTCGATGAGTTCGGGATGCACGAGCGCCCGCTGGCGCACGAGCCCCATCGCGAGCGCCCCGGGCGAGGCGCGCAGCACGTTGTTCGACGGGTCGAGCACGATCCCGGCGGACTCCAGCACCTCGAGCACCTGGTCGACCCCGTCGGGGATCGTCGGTGCCACGACCTTCGCGGCGCTCGAGCCACGGCGCTCGGCCATGTGCAGCACGACCATGAAGGCGGCCCCGAGGAACAGGCCGAAGGCGAGCGCGGTGAGCACTGCCCAGGTGGAATCCATGGCACCAGACTAACGACGCCGCAACGGCCCGATTCGCCGTCTCGCCCGCCGTGGAGCGGTACGTTGGTGAGTGTTCAGCCAACCGGCACCTGTTGTTCACCTGCGCCGGAGAAGATGGCGCGGAGCCGGAATCGACCCGGCCGGTTCGTGCTGTGCGCGCGGCCGATGAGAGACAGAGGTATCCCGAACATGCGTGAGGTGTTCCAGCAGGAGCTGGCCGAGGTGCAGGAACGACTCGTCGAGATCGCCGACCTCGTCGCCGTTTCGATCGACAAGGCGACCCGGGCGTTCAACGAGTCGGACGTCAGCCTGGCCGAGGAGGTGATCGCCGACGACGACAAGATCGACCAGGCGGCCGTCGAGCTCGACGAGCTCGCGATCACGATCCTGGCCCGCCAGCAGCCCGTGGCGCGCGACCTGCGCATCGTCGTGAGCGCACTGCGCATCAGCGCCTCGCTCGAGCGCATGGGCGACATGTCGACCCACATCTCGCAGCTCGCCCGCTACCGGTTCCCCGACAAGGTCGTGCCGAAGTCGCTGCGCCCGACCTTCGCCGAGATGGGCCGCCTCGATGTCGAGATCGCCCGCCGGCTCGTCGAGCTGCTGCGCACCGAAGACGTGCACCTCGCCGAGGAGATCCGCAACGAGGACGACAAGGTCGACGCCCTGCACCTCTCGGTGTTCGACAAGGTGCTCGGCGAGAAGTGGAAGGGCGAGACGGTCGACACGGTCGACGCGACCCTCGCGAGCCGCTACCACGAGCGCTTCGCCGACCACGCCGTGTCGATCGCGAAGAAGGTGCAGTACCTCGCGACGGGCGACTGGGACCCGGAGAAGTCCGCACTCTGAGTGCGACGCGGACCTGACGAGGGGGATGCCGGGCGGCATCCCCCTCGTCATGTCCCAGCGGCTCGCGCCTACTTCTTGCCCTGCGCGGCGACCGCGGCAGCGCCGGCTGCAGCGGCCTCGGGGTCGAGGTACTCGGCCGGCTTCGTCGGGCGGAACTCGTCGTCGAGCTCGTACACGAGCGGGATTCCGGTGGGGATGTTGAGCTCGGCGATGTCGTCGTCGCTGATGCCGTCGAGGTGCTTCACGAGGGCGCGGAGCGAGTTGCCGTGCGCGGTGACGAGCACGGTCCTTCCCGCGGCCAGGTCGGGGACGATGCCCACCTCCCAGTACGGCAGCATGCGCGCGATCACGTCTTTCAGGCACTCGGTGCGGGGCAGCTCGTCGTCGCTCAGCGCCGCGTAACGCGGGTCGCCGACCTGCGACCACTGGGCGTCGTCGGCGAGCGCGGGCGGCGGCACGTCGAACGAGCGGCGCCAGAGCTGGAACTGCTCGGGGCCGTACTTCTCGAGCGTCTCGGCCTTGTCGAGCCCCTGCAGCGCGCCGTAGTGGCGCTCGTTGAGGCGCCACGTGCGGCGGACGTCGATCCACGCGCGGTCGGCGACGTCGAGCGCGATGTTCGCGGTCTGGATCGCGCGCGTGAGCACCGACGTGTGCAGCACGTCGGGCAGCACGCCGTGCTCCGCGAGGAGTTCGCCGGCGCGCGCGGCCTCGGTGCGGCCGAGCTCGGAGAGTCGCACGTCGACCCAACCGGTGAACAGGTTCTTCTGGTTCCATTCGCTGTTGCCGTGGCGGAGCAGCACGAGGGTGTGAGGCATGCGAACAGCCTACCGGCGAGGCATCCGGCGCCCCGTCGCGTGAAGCGCGATGACCGGATGCCTCGCCGAGTGCCTGACAGACTGGAGGCATGCCCGACGCCTCGCCCCACCCCCGGCGCCTGCGGCCCGGACAGCGCGTCGGCACCGTGACCCGCGGCACCACGAACGCGAACCGGCTGCGCCGCGTCGACCGGTGGATCGCGGCGCACCCCGCCCTCGTGCACGCGACCGACCCGTTCGTCGTCGACCTCGGCTACGGGGCGAGCGGCGTGACGACGCTCGAGCTCGCCTCGCGCCTCGTGCACGTGCGACCCGACGTGCGCGTGCTCGGCCTCGAGATCGAGCCCGAGCGGGTGCGCGTCGCCCGCGAGCAGCTCGAGCGGGTGCGCGCAGGCGACGCCCACTTCGACCCGGGTCTCGACGTCGGCTTCGCGGTCGGCGGGTTCGAGGTGCCGACGCCGGGCGATCGCCGACCCGTCGTGATCCGTGCGTTCAACGTCCTGCGGCAGTACGACGAGTCCGACGTCGCGGGCGCCTGGGCGCACATGACCGCGCGCCTCGCTCCCGGCGGACTCGTGGTGGAGGGCACGTGCGACGAGCTCGGCCGCGTAGCGAGCTGGATCGGGCTCGGCGGCGACGGGCCGCGCACCTTCACGATCAGCCTCCGCCGCTCGGGGCTCGAGAACCCCTCGGTCGTGGCCGAGCGGCTGCCGAAGGCGCTCATCCATCGGAACGTCCCCGGCGAGCCGGTGCACGAGCTCCTCGCGGCACTCGACGCCGCGTGGCGGATGCATGCCCCCCTCGCGGTCTACGGGCCCTCCCAACGTTGGATCGCGATGGTCGCCACCCTGCGGCACGAGGGATGGCCCGTGATCGGCGGTCCGCGCCGGAGCCGGCTGGGCGAGCTCACCCTGCCGTGGGCAGCGGTCGCACCGCGCTGAGTTCGGGCCCGAAACGCCCGTTCAGGGGCCCTTTCAGAGTGCCTTCCGAGGCGCAAGTTCTGCGCGTGTTCGATCATTACAGACCGCCGTGTTCGAGTAAGAAGACGATACGCAACCAACTTTTGCTTGACGCACGACATAAGTCGCCCTAGGTTCAGGACCGGGCTCGCACTCGATCCGCCATATCGCGTGTCCAGCATCTGAAACCAACGGAGGTCTCATGCTGACGAAGTTGCACCACGTCCTCTCCCGGCTCCTCGCCGGAACCGTCGCCGCGATCCTCGCCGCAGGCGCGATCACGGCGATCGCCGCACCCGCACAGGCCCACGACGGCACCCACGTGCTGATCTTCACCAAGACGACGCAGTTCCGGCACACGGACGCGATCGACAAGGGCACGCCGCTCATCACGGCTGCGCTCGAGGCCGAGGGGATGGAGGTGACGCACACCGAGGACTCCACGATCTTCAACGACACCGATCTCGCCGGCTTCGACGCGCTCATCATGTTCCAGGCGTCCGGCGACCCGTGGAACGCCGACCAGAAGGCGGCCCTCGAGCGCTACCAGGAGGCGGGCGGCGGCATCGTCGCCATCCACAACGCGACCGACATGCGCGGCAACTACGCCTGGTGGGACCAGCTCGTCGGTTCGCTCATGCCGGGCCACGCGGCCACCGGCACCGACCCCGGCCAGCCGGGCACGGTGCGGATCGAGGACCATGCGCACCCGTCGACGGCCCACTTCGACGACGCGCGATGGGAACGCTCCGACGAGTGGTACAACTTCTCGAACAACGTGCGCGGCACCGCGCACGTGCTCGCCTCGATGGACGAGTCGACCTACGACGCCGGCGGCAACGCGATGGGCTACGACCACCCGATCTCGTGGTGCAAGCCCTACGACGGCGGACGCGCCTGGGCGACCGCGATGGGGCACTTCGGCTCGCACTACCTCGAGCCCGACTTCATGGCCCACATCGTCGGCGGCGTGAAGTACGCCGCCGGCATCGAGCCAGGTGACTGCGGCGGCACCGTCTGGAACGACTTCGAGAAGGTCGCCCTCGACGAGAACACCTCGGCACCGTTCGCCATGGACATCGCCGACGACGGCCGCGTCTTCTACACGGAGCTCGTACGCGGCCAGGTACGGGTCTGGGACCCGGCGACGAACAACGTCACGACCGCCCTCGAACTCGACGTGTACTCGGGCGGCGAGGACGGCCTGCTCGGCATCGCCCTGGACCCCGACTTCACCGACAACGGTCGTGTCTACCTCTACCGATCGCCCGACACCGCCGACAACGCGGACCCGTCGAACTTCTTCAGCCGTGTCTCCCGGTTCACGATGGAGAACGGCGTCATCGACCCGGCCAGCGAGGAGCTCATCATCGAGGTCCCGGCCCGGCGCCTGCCCGACGAGCCCGGCCACACGGGCGGCGGGCTCGACTTCGACGCCGACGGCAACCTCTACCTCAGCGTCGGCGACGACGTGAACCCGCACTCCGAGCCCTCCGGCGGCTACGCGCCGCTGTCGACGCGCGACGGCACGTTCCACGACGCGCGGGCGACGTCGGCGAACACCAATGACCTGCGCGGCAAGCTGCTGCGCATCACGCCGAAGGCCGACGGCCCCGGCTACACGGTGCCCGAGGGCAACCTGTTCCCCGAGGCCGACGACCCGGGCGACAAGACCCGTCCAGAGATCTACGCGATGGGGTTCCGCAACCCGTTCCGCTTCTCGGTCGACCAGGCGACCGGCTGGATCAGCCTCGCCGACTACTCCCCCGACAACGGCACCGATGCGCCCGAAACCCGCGGCCCCGCCGGCATCGCCGAATGGAACCTCATCAAGAGCCCCGGCAACTACGGCTGGCCCCTCTGCATGGGCGACAACGAACCGTTCCGCGACGTCGACTACACGACGAGCCCGGTGACCGTCGGCGACTTCTTCGACTGCGACGCCCCGGTCAACGACTCGCCGCGCAACACCGGCCTGACCGAGCTGCCCGCGGCCCGCGCCGCCGACATGTGGTACGGCTACAAGCGCTCGTCGGTGCCCGAGATGATCCCCCAGGGCGGCGGCCTCGCCCCCATGGGCGGTCCGGTCTACGACTACGACCCCGACCTCGCGTCCGACACGAAGTTTCCCGCGTCGTACGACGGCAAGCCGTTCTTCTACGAGTGGGCGCGCAACAAGATGTACTCGATCCAGCTCAAGGACCCGGCCGCGGAGTCGGGCTCGCAGGTTGAGAAGGTGAACGCCTTCCTGCCGCAGGAGCAGTTCCTCGCGCCGATCGACTCGAAGTTCGGTCCCGACGGTTCGCTCTACGTGCTCGACTGGGGCGGCGGCTTCGGCCGCGACAACCCGAGCTCGGGCCTGCACCGGATCGACTACATCCAGGGTTCACGGTCGCCGATCGCGAAGATCGCGGTCGACCGCGACTCGGGCCCGGCGCCCCTCGAGGTCGCCTTCGACGGAACGGCCTCGACCGATCCCGAGGACGCCGCGCTCGCGTACGAGTGGGACTTCGACGGCGACGGCACGACCGACGCGACCACCGCGACGGCGAGCCATTCGTACGCCGCGACGGGCGTCTTCGACGCACGGTTGACCGTGACCGACCCCGACGGCAAGACCGGCACCACGACCGTGCCCATCACCGTCGGCAACACGAGGCCCGACGTCGGCATCTCGCTGCCGCCGGACGGCGCGTTCTTCGACTTCGGCGACGAGCTCGCGTGGGCGGCCCAGGTGACCGACCCCGAGGACGGCACCGTCGACGGCTCGGAGGTCATCATCCAGCCGGCACTCGGCCACGACGACCACGCCCACCCGCTGACCCCGTTGAGCGGGCTCACGGGGACCACGGAGACGAGCCTCGGCGGCCACGCGCCCGACGAGGACATCTTCTTCGCGATCGACGCGCGCTACACCGACCACGGCGGCGAGGGCGGCGCGAACCCGCTCACGGGTTCGGCGACGACGCTCGTGTTCCCCAAGCTCAAGCAGGCCGAGTTCTTCGACGGCGCCTCACCCGGGGTGACCGTGGCACCGAGCCGCGACACGGAGGGCGGCGAGGCCGACAAGGTCGTCGTCGGGCACGACGGCGACTGGGCGCACTACGAGCCGGTGAGCTTCCACCGCGTCGACGAGCTCGCGCTGCGGGTCTCGGCGAACGCCGAGGGAGGCTCGATCGAGCTGCGAAAGGGCGCGGCCGACGGCGAGCTGCTCGCGACCGCCGACGTGCCCGCGACCGGATCGACGCGGTTCGCCGACGTCGTCGTCGACGTGAGCGCGTTCCCGAGCGACTCGCTCGACCTCTACCTCGTGTTCCGGGGCGGCGAGACGAAGCTCAACTTCATCGAGGCGATCGGCCGCGGCTCCTCGCCGACCGCCGCGCCGGACGTCGCGATCACCGCACCCGCCCCGGGCGTCGAGCTCGAGCCCGGCCAGGACGTGACGATCGAGGCCGCGGCGACCGACCCGCACAACGCCGACGGCGGCGTCACCGCCGTCGAGTTCTTCGTCGACGGCGAATCGATCGGCACCGACGAGTCCGCGCCGTTCACCGCCGCGTGGACGAGCCCGGAGGAGGGGCTCTACGAGCTCACCGCGGTCGCGAGCAACGAGGCGGGCAAGTCGCGCACCTCGCGCGTCGTCGTCGCCCAGGTCGGTGAGCTGTTCGGCGACCTCGTGCCGTTCACGAACGCCGACGGCGTGTTCGAACGCCTCGGCGAGGGTCGCTTCCGCATCACCGGCGCCGGAGCCGACACGTGGCAGGGCATCGACGAGTACTCGACGCTGTACGCCCCCGCCGGCGGCGACGAGGACTGGGAGGCGGTCGTGAAGGTCGACGCCCAGCAGGACACGAACGGCTCGGCGAAGGCCGGCGTCATCGTTCGCAACGACCTGACGCAACCGGGCACCTCGCCCGGCTACGCGATGGTCGGCATCCGCCCCTCGGGCGGCGTCGAGTTCCTGGCCGACCCCGACGGCAACGGGCAGCTCAACACCTCGGTCGCGGGCGGCACCACCAGCTACCCCGTCTGGGTGAAGCTCAAGCGCTCGGATGCCTCGTACACGGCGTACTTCTCGAAGAACGGCACGAGCTGGACCCAGGTCGGCGGCGCCGTGACCCTCACGGGTGCGGCGAGCACGCAGGACGTCGGCATGTTCACGGTGTCGCACGCGAGCGGCGCCGGCACGGTCGACTTCGCCGACTTCGCGATCGACACCGACCCGCAGGGGCCCGAGCCCGAACTGCCGCTCGAACCGCTCATGTGCGCGGGTGCGCCGCTCTCCGACGAGTTCGACGGCCCGGCCGTCGCGCCTTCGTGGGCCTTGCGCACGGGCCCGGTTCCGATCACCCAGTCGGGTGGCACGCTGAAGCTGCCGGTGACGACGGGCGACATCAACGAGACGTCGACCGGCCCCGTGAGCTTCGCGGGCAAGCCGCTGCCGACCGGTGCCTGGGAGGCGACGACGAAGCTCTCGCTCGCCCACACCTCGCACTGGCAGTGGGCCGGGCTCGTGGTGCACCAGAGCGACGACGAGTACAACAAGCTCGCCTTCGTCCGCCACCAGAACGGAAACCGGTTCATCGAGTTCCAGAGCGAGACGGGCGGATCGCGGACCACCGCAGCGGCGCCCACGCTTCCGGCCGACTTCCCGTCGACGATCCACCTCAAGCTGACGAGCGACGGCACGACCCTCACGGGCGCGTACTCCGCCGACGGCACGACGTGGACCCCGCTCGCCGGAAGCCTGCAGCTCAAGGCGAACGCGAGGATCGGACTGATGTCCGCGGGCGACCTCGGCAGCACGCCGGTGGTGGCGACGGCCGACTGGTTCCGCTTCGCCCCGGAACCGGAGCCCGGTGATCCGGTGACGCCGAACGACGAGTTCGACGGGACCACGCTCGACGGCTGCCGCTGGTCGCAGAGCGTGCGCTACGACTCGAACCACCTGGAGGTCGCCGACGGTCACCTGAGGATCGAGACGCAGCCGGGCGACATCAACGGCACGAACCCGATCTCGCCGCGCAACTTCATCCTCACCGAGGCGCCTGAGGGCGACTGGGTGGCGACGACGAAGTTCACGGCGCCGCTGAAGCACCGCTGGCAGCTGGCCGGGCTCATGATGTGGGCCGACGACGACAACTACGTCAAGGCCGACGTCGTGGCGTACAACAACCCGGGTACGCCGCTCGACCTGCGGGCGGAGCTCGCGGGCGAGGCCGACGCGGTGGGCATCGGCAACCGGAACCTCAACATCGCGGACTCCAGCGAGAGCGGGTACTGGTACATCCGGGTGACCAAGACGGGCGACCTGTACACGGCCGAGGTGAGCGACGGCGGCGTCAACTGGACGTCGATCGGCGCCGGCATCACCTTCGACCGGCCGCTGCGGGGCCTCGGCCTCATGGCGATCGGTCCGCAGCAGGAGGAGTCGGTCGTGGTCGGGTTCGACTCGTTCACGCTCGACGCCGAGTCGGAGGACACGACGTCGCCGACGACGACGCTCACATGGGATCCCGCCGAGCCCGACGGCGAGGCCGGCTGGTACACGACCGCGCCGAGCTTCTCGCTCGAGGCGAGCGACGCCGGCGGATCGGGGGTCGCCACCACCGAGTACGCGATCGGCGACGGAGCGTGGACGGCCTACACCGAGCCGGTCGCCGTCACCGTCGAGGGCGAGGCGACCGTCGCCTACCGGTCGACCGACACGGCCGGAAACGTCGAAGAGGCGGGATCGGCGACGGTCCAGGTCGACACGGTGGCGCCGGTCACCACCGCCACGGTCGACGCCGGCGACGGCGACGCCCGCGTCACGCTGACCGCGACCGACGACACCTCCGGCGCGGCGCGCACGGAGTTCCGGGTCGACGACGGCGAATGGGGCGCGTACGCCGACCCGATCGTCGTGACCGGTGCCGGCGACCACACCGTCGCCTACCGCTCGGTCGACGTCGCCGGCAACGCCGAGGAGGAACAGGCGGCCACGCTCACGATCGACGAGCCCGTCCCCGTCGAGATGGGCGTGACGGCGACCGCCGCCAGCCAGTGCCTCGCCGGAACCGCCCAGGTCGCCGTGTACGCGGCGAACACGGGCAACACGCCGGCCGACCTCGTGATCTCGACGCCGTGGGGCGACCACGAGATCGCCGACGTCGCGGCGGGCTCGGCGGTGTACCACCTGTTCGACACAGGCACAGCGCGACTCAAGAAGGGCACGCTGGAGGTGACCGCCCGCCATCAGGACGGCGAGCACGAGGCCGAGGCGCGCGCGGCGTACGCCAAGGCGAACTGCAGGTAGCCCCGTGACGACGGCCCCGGCGCTCCGGCGTCGGGGCCGTCGTCGTGCGCGCGAAGGAGCCGGCGCGCGACGGACGTCGGCACCCGGCAGATCAGCCGGTCGGCGGTGTCAGGGCTTGCGCACGCCGAGGCGGGGCAGGCGCGGCACCTCGACGGCGGCGCCCGCATCGGCGGGCACGATCTCGACCTGGGCGGCTGCCACCTCCACGCCGTGGCGCTCGACGATGAGCGGCAGGTCGGCGGGAACCGCGCGCTTGACGAGCGCGAGCGCGATGGGGCCGAGCTCGTGGTGCATCGCGCTCGAGGTGACGTGGCCCACGACCTTGCGCTCGGGCGCCTCGCCCTCGGCGGGCTCGGGCCGCACCTTCTCGCCGACCACCTCGTCGCCCGGCACCGGCAGCACGGTGTCGCTGCCGTCGAGGTGCAGCAGCACGAGTCGCCGGGGCGGCCGGCCGAGGTTGAGCACCTTCGCGACCGTCTCCTGGCCCTTGTAGCAGCCCTTGCCGAGGTCGACCGCGCTGCGCAGCCAGTCGACCTCGTGCGGAATGGTCTTCTCGTCGACCTCCGTCGCGAGGCGCGGACGCCACGCGGCGATCCGCAGCGCCTCGGCGGCGAGCGCTCCGGCGGCGGCCACGCGGCCCGAACGGACCGATGCGGCCGCGTCGGCCAGCGCTTCGCGTTCGACGATGCGCTCGATCCAGCGCCAGTCGGCGCCCGGGTGCCCGGCTGCGGCTGCGTACTGGTGGCCGCCCGGGCGGGGTTCGGCCCAGGGGTCGACCCAGTCGAGCGCGACGCCGGCGGGCGCGTACGCCGCGACCGCCGCATCGAGCGCGTCGGCCGACATCGCCGCGATCACGGCCAGGTCGGCCGTTCGGTCGGCGACCTCGACCCGGAGCATGAACCGCATGCGGTCGAGCCAGGCGGCGAGCGGAGCCGCTTCGTCGCCCTCGACGATGAGCCACACCGACTCACCGTCGTCGACCGCGTGCACCGCGTGCTCGACACGGCCGGAGGCGTCGAGGAGCAGCGCCTCGATACCTTCACCCGGCCGTAGGCCGGTGAACGACTGGCTCGCCATGGAGTGCATCCAGCTCAGCCGGTCGGGACCGGTGACGACGACGAGACCGCGGTCGGACAGATCGACGATCGCCTCGCCGCGCTCGAGGCGACGCTGCTCGATCATCGGCTCGCCGTAGTGGCCGGCGACGCCGGGCGACGTCTCGAGGGCGACGGCTCCGGGAAGGGCGAGGAACGGCGACGGCGACCCGGTCATCAGTCGACCTTCGCGAGGCGGGCCGACGCATGCGTGCGCAGGTCCTGACCGAGCGCCGCGATGTCCCAGGCCCACAGGAGGTGCCCCTCGACGAGGCCGTACAGCCGCGTCGCGGCCGCGTAGTCCTTCGCACCGGCCGAGCGCATGACGGCGTCGGTCGCGAGGTCGATGCGCGGGCCCTTCACCTGGCCGAGGTAGAGCTCGCTCACCCCGCCGGGGTGCACGATCGACACTTCGAGGTCGAACCCGCCCTCGGCGTTGCGCAGCCGCTCGACGGCCTCGGCGTCGCCGTAGCGCGGCTCGCCGACGGCCGGCAGCATCGCTGGGCCCGGGTCGCCCTCGCCCTGCGCACGTGCGAGCCGCCAATACCCCGTCTCGGTGGCGAGCGGCGTCGGCTCACCGCCCTCGTCGTCGGGGAAGAGCCACGTGTACGAGGTGTAGTTGAGGTGCGGCAGTCCGTCGTGGCTGAAGCTCACCCGCTGGCCGAACTCGTGCGTGACGGACTCGTCGCCGACCTTGTAGTCGATGACGCCCGACCCCTCCCACACGCCGAGGAGCCACGAGAGCGGGACGAGCTCGGCGGGAAGGTCGACGGGCAGCTCGATCATCGCCACGCCTTCACCAGCGCCTAGCGCTGACCCTTGAAGAGCTTGTAGACGACGACGCCGCTGATCCACGCGATCGCGAGGCTCGCGAGGCCGAGCAGGCCGATGAAGAGGAGTTCGAGGGCGAGCAGCTCAGACATGCCTCGAGTCTAGCCCGCGGCGACGGGGGCGACGATCGCCGCCGCGACCGCGACGACCACGAACGCGCCCGCGATCGACGCCGAGACGCGACCGACGAATCCGGCCGGCCGGCGGCTCGCGAGCTGGACCACGAGCGTGCCGAGCACCGAGACGGCGAGCACGACGCCGAGCGCGCCGAACACGCCGAGCCACGAGTCATCCTCGAACCAGTCGTCGACGCCGCCGAACGCCAGCCCGGCGACGATCGCGGAACCGACGACGGCGACCGCCCAGATCAGGACGATTCCCGGCCATCCCGTGCGCGTCTCGGTCTCGTCGGTCATGCCGCTCCGTTCGGTTCGCGGGACGGCGTCGGCCGTCCCGTAGTATTGACCGCACCTTACTACTGGAGGGTGTGGCGTGGCGCAGCTGCTCATTCTGACGCCGGCGGCCGACGACGTTCTCCCGGCGCTCGCACTCCTGACGCATCGGGTGCGGGTCATCCCCGCCTCGCCCGAGCGCCTCGTCAACGCGCCCGACGCCGAGCTCGTGCTGCTCGACGCCCGCACGAACCTCGCCGGCGCCAAGGCGCTCGCGCAGATCCTGCGCACCACCGGGCTCTCGGCGCCGCTCGTGCTCGTCGTCACCGAGGGCGGGCTCACCGCCGTCTCCCCCGACTGGGGCGTCGACGACGTCGTGCTCGAGGGGGCCGGCCCGGCCGAGGTCGACGCGCGCATCCGGCTCGCGATCGGTCGGGCGCTGCAGTCGCAGCCCGCGGAGCGGATCCAGACCTCGGGCGTCGTCATCGACGAGGCCAGCTATTCGGCCAAGGTGCACGGCAAGCCGCTCGACCTCACCTACAAGGAGTTCGAGCTGCTGCGCTTCCTCGCGGCGCACCCGTCGCGGGTCTTCACGCGCGAGCAACTGCTGAGCGAGGTGTGGGGCTACGACTACTTCGGCGGCACCCGCACCGTCGACGTGCACGTGCGGCGACTTCGGGCGAAGCTCGGCGACCTCGACAGCCTCATCGGCACCGTGCGCAACGTGGGCTACCGGTTCAACGTGCACGAAGAGGATGACGAGAGCGCGCCCGTCACCGCCCGTTAACCCTGCCCTCATCGGCCGCAACCGCGTGCGTGCCATGATGAGTGGATGAGCCCGGACAGCATCCTCGAGGACGACCGGACGTCGGATCGCACGGCGAGCGACTTCGACGACGACTTCGAACCGCTCGACATCGAAGGCGCGCCCGAGCTGCCCGCCGAGCGCTACCTCGACCGCGAACTGAGCTGGCTCGCCTTCAACCAGCGCGTGCTCGAACTCGCCGAGGACCCGCTCGTCCCGGTGCTCGAGCGGGCGAACTTCCTCGCGATCTTCGCGTCGAACCTCGACGAGTTCTTCATGGTGCGGGTCGCCGGGCTCAAGCGCCGCATCATGACCGGGCTCGCCGTGCCGACGAACGTCGGCCGCGCCCCGGTCGACGTGCTGAGCGACATCTCGCGCATGGCGCACGAACTGCAGGAGCGCCACGCCGCCGCCTACCAGGAGCTCGTGAAGCCCGCCCTCGCCGACGTGGGCATCCGCATCGTGACCTGGGCCGAGCTCGGCGACGACGAGCGCGCGCACCTGCGCGGCTACTTCTCGTCGCAGATCTTCCCCGTGCTCATGCCGCTCGCGGTCGATCCGGCGCACCCGTTCCCCTACATCTCGGGCCTCTCGCTGAACCTCTCGGTGCGCGTGCGCAACAGCCGCACCGGCCGGCAGGAGTTCGCGCGCGTGAAGGTGCCGCAGATGCTGCCCCGGTTCGTCCGCGTCGAGCCCGGCGAGTCGGTCGAGGACGCGCGCTACATCACACTCGAGGACCTCATCGCGAACCACCTCGGCGACCTCTTCCCCGGCATGGAGATCGTGGAGCACCACGTGTTCCGCGTCACCCGCAACGAGGACGTCGAGATCGAGGAGGACGAGACCGAGAACCTCATCAAGGCGCTCGAGAAGGAGTTGCTGCGACGCCGGTTCGGCCCGCCGATCCGCCTCGAGGTCACCGACGACATGGACGAGGTGACGCTGGGCCTGCTCGTGCGCGAGCTCGACGTCACCGAGCAGGAGGTGTACCGGCTGCCCGCGCCGCTCGACCTCGGCGGGCTCTTCGACCTCGCGCGGCTCGACCGCCCCGAACTACACTACCCCACGCACGTGCCGACCACGGCCGTGCAGCTGCAGCCGACCGAGTCGAACCTGCGCGCCGACGTGTTCAAGGCCGTCTCCCGCCAGGACGTGCTGCTGCACCACCCGTACGAGTCGTTCGCGACGAGCGTGCAGGCCTTCCTCGAGCAGGCCGCCGCCGACCCCGACGTGCTCGCGATCAAGCAGACCCTGTACCGCACGTCGGGCGACAGCCCGATCGTCGAGGCCCTCATCGACGCCGCGGAGTCTGGGAAGCAGGTGCTCGCCCTCGTCGAGATCAAGGCCCGCTTCGACGAGCAGGCGAACATCACGTGGGCGCGCAAGCTCGAGAAGGCCGGCGTGCACGTCGTCTACGGCCTCGTCGGCCTCAAGACCCACTGCAAGCTCGCGCTCGTGATCCGCCAGGAGAAGGGCGTGCTGCGGCACTACAGCCACATCGGCACGGGCAACTACAACCCGAAGACGAGCCGCATCTACGAGGACCTCGGCCTCCTCACCGCCGACGACCAGGTCGGCAAGGACCTGACGCGCCTCTTCAACGAGCTGAGCGGCTACGCGATCGAGAAGAAGTTCAAGCGGCTCCTCGTCGCGCCGCTCCACCTGCGCAAGGGGCTCCTGAAGCTCATCGCGGGCGAGATCAGGGCGGCCGAGGAGGGCCGGCCCTGCGGCATCCGCATCAAGGTCAACTCGATGGTCGACGAGGCCATCATCGACGCGCTCTACCGGGCCTCGAACGCCGGCGTCCCCGTCGAAGTGTGGGTGCGCGGCATCTGCAGCCTGCGACCGGGCATCCCCGGCCTCAGCGAGAACATCCGCGTCCGGTCGATCCTCGGCCGCTACCTCGAGCACTCGCGCATCTTCTCGTTCGCGAACGACGGCGACCCGCAGGTCTACATCGGCTCCGCCGACATGATGCACCGCAACCTCGACCGCAGGGTCGAGGCGCTCGTGCGCCTCACCGACCCGCAGCACCTCGTCGAGATCGAGCGCATCTTCGACCAGGCGATGGACGAGTCGACGAGCTCGTGGCACCTCGACGGCGACGGCGTCTGGACACGCCGGTCGGTCGATGAGGAGGGCCGCCCGCTCACCGACCTGCAGAATGGCCTCATGCTCGAGATCGCCCAGCGCACCCGATCGGGCCAGCGCACCCGATCGGGGTCGCGCCGGTGACGACGGCCGTCTACGCCGCCGGCGCCGTCTGCTGGCGCTACATCGACGCCAAGCTGCACGTGCTCGTCATCCACCGCACCGTGTACGGCGACGTGACCATCCCGAAGGGCAAGGTCGACCCCGGCGAGTCGCTGCCGCAGACGGCCGTGCGCGAGATCCAGGAGGAGACCGGCCTCGCCGTCGACCTCGGCGTGCCGCTCGGCGTCTCGCGCTACCCGCTGCCGTCGGGCCGCGAGAAGATCGTGCACTACTGGGCGGCCGAGGTGGGCGAGAAGGCGGTGCAGCGCTCGACCTTCAAGCCGAACGCCGAGGTCGCCGCGCTCGAATGGGTCACCCCCAAGCGCGCCCGCGGCTACCTCACCTACGAACCCGACGTCGAGATCCTCGACAACTTCACGGCGCTCGTCGAACAGGGCGTCACCGAGACGTTCAGCATCACGGTCCTCCGGCACGGCAAGGCGGTCGGGCGGGGCGGCTTCGACGGACCGGATGCCTCGCGGCCGCTCTCCGCCCGCGGCGTCGACCAGGCCGCGGGCCTCGTCGATACCCTCACCGCCTGGGGCCCGAAGCGGATCGTGTCGAGCCCGGCCGTACGCTGCGTCACCACCGTGACGCCGCTCGCCGCGGCCACCGGCATCGAGATCAAGCGAGACGCCGGCATCAGCCAGGAGGCGTTCGAGGCCGGCGAGGCCGAGGTGCGCCGGGTCGTCGGCAAGCGCGTGCGCGCAGGCAAGTCGGCCGTCATCTGCAGCCACGGGCCGGTGCTGCCCGACATCATGCGCGAGCTCGCACTCGCGACCGGCACGCCCCTCGGCACGTACGCGACCGACGCCGCGGAACTCGAGCCCGGCGCGTTCAGCGTCGTGCACCTGTCGGCGACGAACCAGGGCTCCGGCATCATCTCGATCGAGACGCACGCGCCGCGCGCCTGAACGCAGCGGAATCACGCGCCCGATTCCGTTCACCTCCCGTTCACCGGCGTGGCGGAAGCTCGTAAGGCGCACTGATTAGCGTCGCAGGCGGGTCGGCACCGACCCGGACCTGCAATCGAACCCCGGAAGGGACTTCACGTGAACTTCAAGCGTTTCGGCGTGCCCGCCGTCGTCGCCGTCACCGCGGCGCTCGCGCTCAGCTCCTGCGCAGCAAACGAAGGCGGCGGCAGCGCCACCCCCGAAGAGTCGACCTCGACCCTCTCGGGCACGATCGACGCGGCCGGCGCCTCGTCGCAGGGCTCGGCGCAGGAGGCGTGGGTCGCCGCGTTCCAGACCGCGAACCCCGACGTCACCATCAACTACGACCCCTCGGGCTCGGGCGCGGGCCGGGAGGCCTTCATCGCGGGCGGCGTCGACTTCGCCGGCAGCGATTCGTACCTGAAGGACGAGGAGCTCGCGGGCGAGTTCGCCGCGTGCGCCCCCGACACCAAGGCGATCGACCTGCCGGTCTACATCTCGCCCATCGCCGTGATCTTCAACGTCGAGGGCGTCGAGGAGCTCAACCTCGACCCGGCGACCCTCGCGAAGATCTTCAAGGGCGACATCACCAAGTGGAACGACCCGGCGATCGCCGCGCTCAACGAGGGTGCCGCCCTCCCCGACGCGACCATCACCGCGGTGCACCGCTCGGACGACTCGGGCACGACGAAGAACTTCGCCGACTACCTCAACCAGACGGCCGCAGACGTGTGGGCCGAGGAGCCGAGCGACACCTTCCCGTACCAGACCGGTGAGGGCGCCCAGGGCACCTCGGGCGTCGTCGACGCCGTCACCAACGGCGTGAACACCATCGGCTACGCCGACGCATCGCGCGCCGGCGACCTCGGTGTCGCGAAGATCAAGGTCGGCGACGAGTTCGTCGGCTACTCGCCGGAGGCCGCCGCGGCCGTCGTCGCGGAGTCGCCGCTCGTCGAGGGCCGCGAGGCCAACGACCTCGCGATCGCGCTCGACCGCACCACGACCGACCCGAGCCACTACCCGCTCGTGCTCGTGAGCTACGCGATCGTCTGCCAGGAGTACGCCGACGCGGCACAGGGCGAGCTCGTGAAGAGCTACGTCTCGTACCTCGCGAGCGAGGAGGGCCAGTCCCTCTCCGCCGAGCAGGCCGGTTCGGCGCCGCTCTCGAGCGAGCTCGGCGAGCAGGTCCAGGCCGCCCTCGAGACGGTCAAGTAGTCCGGCGCCCGCCCGTCCCGATCGCACCGCAGCGGTGTCCGATCGGGCCGGGCGGGCTCGGTGCGCGAGCCCGGCTCGCGCGCTCCCCATTCGCACGAACCAGGAAGACCCCGCCCCATGACGCCCCCCGAGGCATCCACCATCACCGCCAAGCAGCGCCCCGGCGATCGGATCTTCTCGACCGCCACGCTGGTGGCGGGCGTGCTCATCCTGGTCACCCTCGCGGCCGTCGCGATCTTCCTCGTCGCGCAGTCGCTGCCCGCGTTCACCGCAGTGGCCGACGACTTCAAGGGCGACGCCGAGAACTTCTGGCAGTACGTGTGGCCGCTCGTGTTCGGCACGATCTGGGCGGCGGCGCTCGCGCTCATCATGGCCGTGCCGCTCTCGATCGGCATCGCGCTGTTCATCTCGCACTACGCGCCGCGGCGCCTCGCGCAGGGGCTCGGCTACATCATCGACCTGCTCGCCGCCGTGCCGTCGGTCGTCTTCGGCCTCTGGGGCATCACGGTGCTCGCCCCCGCGGTGCAGCCGTTCTACACCACGCTCACCGAGTGGTTCGGATGGTTCCCGCTGTTCGCCGGGCCGGTCTCGGGCACGGGGCGCACGATCCTCACCGTCGCGGTCGTGCTCGCCGTCATGATCCTGCCGATCGTCACCGCGCTCTGCCGCGAGATCTTCCTGCAGACCCCCGTGCTCCACGAGGAGGCGGCGCTCGCCCTCGGCGCGACCCGCTGGGAGATGATCAAGCTCGCGGTGCTGCCGTTCGGCCGCCCCGGCATCATCTCGGCCTCCATGCTCGGCCTCGGCCGCGCCCTCGGCGAGACGATGGTCGTCGCGATGGTGCTGTCGCCGTCGGCGATCATCAGCTTCGCCGTGCTGCAGTCGCAGAACCCGACCACGATCGCCGCGAACATCGCGCTCAACTTCCCCGAGGCGCACGACATCGGGGTCAACATCCTCATCGCGACGGGCCTCATGCTCTTCACGATCACGCTCGCCGTCAACATGGTCGCCCGCTACATCGTCGAGCGCCGCAAGGAATTCTCGGGAGCCAACTGATGAGCCTCACCGCCACTCCCCCGCAGGCGCCGGTCACGCAGAACGGCATCTCCAACTCGCTGACCGCGGGCAAGCTGCCGCGCTACGCCTCGATCTACGTGCTCGTCGGCGCACTCGCCGCGTCGAGCGCCGTGTTCGGCCTCGTCGCCGTCTCGAGCGGCGAGCTCTTCAACATCGCCGGCGCCGTCTTCTGCGGCGTCGTGCTCTACACCGCCTCGATCTGGCTGATCTCGCGCCTCGTGGAAGGCTCGCGCAAGGCCGCCGACCGGTTCGTCACCGCGCTCGTCGCGACGGCGTTCACGATCGCGCTGCTGCCGCTCATCTCGGTCGCGTTCACGACGATCGTCAACGGCCTGCCGCGCTTCGACGCCGCGTTCTTCACGGAGTCGATGCGCAACGTCGTCGGTGCCGGCGGCGGCGCGCTGCACGCGATCATGGGCACGCTCCTCATCACGGGCATGGCCGCGCTCATCTCGGTGCCCGTCGGCCTGCTCACCGCGATCTACCTCGTCGAGTACGGCCGCGGCAAGCTGAAGCACGGCATCACGTTCTTCGTCGACGTGATGACGGGCATCCCCTCGATCGTCGCCGGCCTGTTCGCGTTCGCGCTCTTCGCGCTCGTGACCGACGACCCCGGCGTGCGCATGGGCTTCGGCGGCGCCGTCGCCCTCTCCGTGCTCATGATCCCGGTCGTCGTGCGCTCGAGCGAGGAGATGCTGAAGCTCGTGCCGAACGACCTCCGTGAGGCGTCCTACGCGCTCGGCGTGCCGAAGTGGCTCACGATCCTGAAGGTCGTGCTGCCCACCTCGATCGCGGGCATCATCACCGGCATCATGATCGCCGTCGCCCGCGTCATCGGCGAGACCGCGCCGCTGCTCATCATCGCCGGCTTCACGACGAGCATGAACTACAACCTGTTCGCCGACCGCATGATGACGCTGCCGGTGTTCGTCTACACCCAGTACATGAACCAGGGCACCGACTCGCAGGCGTACATCGACCGCGCCTGGGCCGGTGCGCTGACGCTCATCCTCATCGTCGCCCTCCTCAACGTCGTCGCCCGCATCATCGCGAAGGCGTTCTCCCCCAAGACCGGCCGCCGCTGAGCGCCCAGACCGCAACGACCCCGTACAGAGAGAAGCAGCACCCGTGTCCAAGCGCATCGAGGTCGAGGACCTCAACGTCTACTACGGCAACTTCCGCGCCGTCGAGGGCATCACGCTCGAGATCGAACCCCGCACCGTGACCGCGTTCATCGGCCCCTCCGGCTGCGGCAAGTCGACCTTCCTCCGCACGCTCAACCGCATGCACGAGGTGATCCCGGGCGCGCGCGTCGAGGGCAAGGTGCTCATCGACGGCAACGACCTCTACGGCCCGGGCGTCGACCCGGTGCTCGTGCGCCGACAGGTCGGCATGGTCTTCCAGCGTCCGAACCCGTTCCCGACGATGTCGATCAAGGAGAACGTGCTCGCCGGCGTGCGCCTCAACAACAAGCGGATCTCGAAGCCCGACGCCGACGAACTCGTCGAGCGTTCGCTGCTCGGCGCGAACCTCTGGAACGAGGTCAAGGACCGCCTCGACAAGCCCGGGTCGGGTCTCTCGGGCGGCCAGCAGCAGCGCCTCTGCATCGCCCGCGCGATCGCCGTCTCGCCCGAGGTCATCCTGATGGACGAGCCCTGCTCGGCACTCGACCCGATCTCGACCCTCGCCATCGAGGACCTCATCGAGGAGCTGAAGCAGCAGTACACGATCGTGATCGTGACGCACAACATGCAGCAGGCCTCGCGCGTGAGCGACAAGACCGCGTTCTTCAACATCGCGGGCACCGGCCAGCCGGGCAAGCTCATCGAGTACTCGGACACGACGACGATCTTCTCGAACCCGCAGGTCAAGGCGACGGAGGACTACGTCTCGGGCCGCTTCGGCTGATCGTCCTGCCGGCGACGAAACGGATGCCTCGGAGCGGACTTCGCTCCGAGGCATCCGTGTCTCACGACGGGATCAGCAGGCCTTCACGAGCTCCCAGGGGCCCCACTGCTCGGCGCCGGGGACGTTGTTCTGCGTCCACCACTTCGCCCGGTACTCGCTGCCCTGGTAGCTCACGACCTGCCCGCCGGTGTAGGCGGTCGAGGCGCTCCACGCCGCGGCCGCACAGGTGCCGGGGTCGGTCGGGTCGGTCGGATCCGTCGGGTCGGTCGGATCCGTCGGGTCCGTCGTGCACGAGCCGACCTCCGCCCAGACCGCGGACGTACCGGGCTGCTCGCCCTGCGTCCACCACTTGGCCGAGTACTCCTTGCCGCCGAACGAGACCTTCTGGCCGCCCGTGTAGACCGCGGTCGAGCTCCAGGCCGGCGACGCGCAGTCGCCCGGGTCCGTCGGGTCGGTCGGGTCGGTCGGATCCGTCGGGTCGGTCGGATCCGTCGGGTCGGTGGTGCCGACCGGGTCGGTGGCCGGACCGGACTTCGCCGCGCGCAGCCGGTCGGCGAGCGTGCCGATCAGTTCGCCCCGGCGGTCGCCGTCGAGCTCCCACCACATGCCACCGCCGAGGCCCTGGTCGACGATGTACTGCGACTTGCGCGCGGTCGACTGCGCGTTGTCGTAGCTCCACCACTGGTTGCCGTCGTAGCGCCAGGCCGCGCCGATCGCGGCGTCGTAGTGGTCGGTGCCGAGGGTCTTCAGCTTGTCGTAGTCCTCGTTGCCCTTCTCCCAGGTGCCCGGGGCGGCACCGGTCGCCGGCCCCCATGCGTTCGCCGAGCTCGCGCCCTGCCAGCCGCGGCCGTAGGCGGCGAGGCCGATGCCGAGCTGCTTGGGCGAGATGCCCGTCTTCAGGTACTCCTTCACGGCCTTGTCGACGCTGAACCTCTTCGAGGCCGGCCGGGTGTCGGCCGGATCGTCGAAGAGGTTCGCCTGGTGGCCGGTGAGTGCCGGGTCCCAAGCGCCGTGCAGGTCGTAGCCCTGGATGTTGCCGTAGTCGAGGTAGCGGAAGTTCTCGGGGTTGTTCCAGCCGCCCGCCGCGATGTCGGCCGGGTTCGCCGGCAGGAATGCGGAGAGCTGGTACGGGTGCTCGTTCTCCGCGGTCAGGGCGTCCATCTGGGTGCGGAACTCCTTGAGGAGCAGCGTGAAGTTCGCCTTGTCGTTGACCTCGTCGACGTAGTTGCCGACCTCGCCGTTCTGCGAGCCGGGCCACTCCCAGTCGATGTCGATGCCGTCGAACACCCCCGCGGCCGCGCCGGTGCCGCCGCGCCCGTCGATGACGGGCAGGTTGCCACGCAGGTAGAGGTCGACGCAGCTCTTCACGAACTTCTTGCGCGAGGCGTCGGTGGCCGCCGCCTTGGAGAAGTTCTTCGACCAGGTCCAGCCGCCGATCGACAGCATGACCTTGAGCTTCGGGTGCTTCTGCTTCAGCTGCTTGAGCTGGTTGAAGGAGCCCGCGAGCTTCTGGTCCCAGGTGTCGGCGACGCCGGCGACCGAGTTGGCCGCGGTGTAGCCCATGCCGAAGTCGGCCCACGCGTCGCCCGCGCCGTCGGATCCCGTCGGCCCGGTGCCCTGCGCCTTGTTCGCGATGAAGCAGGTGAGGTCCTGGTAGTGGATGTTGCCGAACGCGTAGTTGATGTGGGTGAGGTCGTCGGCGGCGCCCGACACCTCGAGCTGCTTCGCCTGGAACGCGCGGCCGTACACGCCCCACTGGGCGAAGTAGCCGACGTTGCGGTAGCCGTTCACGGCGCTCGGCGCCTGCTCTGCGGCGACGGCCGGTGCGGCCGCGCCGAACGCGGCGAGGCCGGCGACCATCGCGCCGGTGGCGACGGCGGCGAGCGCAGTGCGCAGGCCCCGTCGCGTGCGTTGCTGATTCTCCATGATGTCCTTCGTCGTGTGGGGAACCGGACGCGCATCGTGCACGCCCCTGGACGCTCTCACGCTAGGGACGCATGCCTCGCCCCGGCGTCCGCACGATCCACATGATCCGCGCCGTGCGGGGCCACGGGTACGTGGAACTACCTACAGCCCCCGCAGCGGGCCGCCGGGCGCGCCGGGACGCCGGAGCGGGGGCTCCGGTCGCCGGAACCCCCGCCCGAGGCATCCTGTTCGATCAGCAGGCGGCGGCGTCGCCCCAGACGGCCGCACTGCCGGGCGTCTCGCCCTGCGTCCACCACTTCGCGGTGTACTCGGCACCCCCGTAGCTGACCTGCTGGCCGCCCGTGTAGACCGCGGACGCGCTCCAGGCGGACGCGTCGCACGTACCGCCGGTGCCGCCGCCCGAGCCCGAGCCGCCGCCCGGCTGGACGACCATCGCCCCGCGGGGCAGGTCGTAGAGCGCCGCGTAGGTCTCGGTTCCGATCTTCACCCGCAGGTTCGAGAGCTCGGCCATCGGCAGGCGCCAGCTCAGCTTCGTGGAGACGCTGCCGCCCGCCGCGATGCCGCCCGATGGCACCGTGATCGTGTACGTGTGGAAGTCGCCCTTGAGGCCGCCGACGTTCGATCCGGTGTGATCGCTCGAGACCTTCGTGATGCCCCATCCGTTCTGCTCGCCCATCGCGCCCGTGTCGCTCGTCGCGGTGTCGAACGTGATCTTCGATCCGGCGGGGATCGCGGTCGTCGAGTTGTTCGTGAACGTCACCTTGGGGTTGATCGGGTAGTTGTTGTCGCCGAGCGCGAACTCGGAGAACCTCACCTGCAGGTCGATCGACTTCGCGGGCATCGCGACGTTGGCCTTCGCCGCGTCGTACGGCTGCGAGGCCGCGAGCCGGTCGTGCAGCAGCGACACGAGGGTCGAGCCCATCTCGTACTGGCCCTTCTGGGCGTTGTACGAGTAGTCGCCCGCGAGCTCCCAGATCATCGCGCCGCCGATGCCCTGCTGCGCGATGTAGTCGGCCTTCGCGCCGATCGCCTGGTCGGCGTCGCCCGAGAGGAAGGTCTTCGTCGTGTCGTTCCACCACCACTCGGTCTTCGTGACCGAGTCGAAGTGATGCGTGTACGAACCGCTGATCGACGTCGGTGCGCCGTAGCTCGCCGTGTAGTCGCCCACGACGCCCTTCTGCAGGTTGAGCACGTGCCAGATCGGATTGGCGCCGGCACCCACCTCGGCCCCGGTCTTGTCGAGGTCGTGCCACAGGTTGTTGATGCCGACCGCGCCGTTGCCGCACTTCGACGTGCCACCGAGCGACGGACCGGTGCCCGCGGGGCACTTCGTCTGGTCGGGCAGCGGCGCCTTGCCGTAGAGGCCGTTCGTCCCGCCCTGCACGCCGTCCCAGCCGCGGGTGTAGAACGGCACGCCGACGTTGATGCGGCCGGGCGGCATCGCACCGCGGAAGTAGTGGTAGGCCCAGTCGGTGTTGAGGTAGCCGATGCCGTTGTACGCCCCGTACACGCCGCCCGCGGCGAGCTCGGGGTCCTTGCCGTCGTCGAAGAGCGGGCCGTTGCCGCCGACGTAGTCGTTCCACGAGCCGTGCAGGTCGTAGCTCATGATGTTGACGTAGTCGAGGTACGGGGTGACCTGGTAGACCTCGGCGCCGCGCAGCAGCCAGCCCGAGGCGGGTGCGGCAACGGTGAGCAGGTAGTGCTTGCCGTCGGCGGCGCCGGCGCGGTCGAGCTTCTCGCGGAGGGTCTTCATGAGCGACTCGTAGCCGGCCCAGAGCTTCGCCCGACGCGGCTCGGAGAACGAGAAGTCGTCGGGGCTGCCGGCCTTGCCGTTGGAGTTGGCGTACTCGTAGTCGATGTCGACGCCGTCGAAGCCGTAGGTGCGGATGAACTGCACCGCCGAGTCGGCGAACGCGTCGATCTTCGCCTGCGAGTCGGTCAGCGTGTAGAAGCCGCCGTCGGCGACCCTGTTGCCGTCGGCGTCGAAGTGGCCGCCGGTCTCGGCCCAGCCGCCGACCGAGACGAGCGCCTTCACGCCCGGATTCTGCTGCTTGTACTTCGTGAGCAGGTTGAAGTGCCCCTGGTACGGCAGCGTCGGGTCCATCTCGGCACCGGCGACGCCGGGCCAGGTCATCTTCGTCGAGGCGTTGCCCGCGACATCCTGGTTGACCGAGACCTTGCCCTGTCCGTCGATGTGGGCGAAGGCGTAGTTGATGTGGCTGAGCTTCTTCCACGGGATGTCGCTCGCGAGGTAGCGCGGCTGGCCGTTCTGGCCCGTGCGCCAGTTCGTGAAGTAGCCGATGACGCGATGCTCGAGGCCGTTCGGCAGCTTCTCGCGGCCGGCCTCGTCGTAGATCGTGCAGTAGGGCACGTTGACGCCGGGCGTCTGGTAGAGGCCGTCGGGGCGGCACTTCTCGTCGGGGTTCGTCGTCCACGGGGTGCCGCCGGGGTCCGGGGTCGGCGTCGGCGTGGGCGTCGGGGTCGGCGTGGGCGTCGGCGTCGGCGTGGGCGTCGGCGTGGGCGTCGACGTCGGCGTGGGCGTCGGCGTCGGCGTCGGCGTCGGCGTCGGGTTCACCGTGCCGCACGCGCCCAGCGACTCCCACGGGCCCCACTGCTCGGCACCGGGGACGTTGTTCTGCGTCCACCACTTGGCCTTGTAGTTGACGCTCTGGTACGAGACGAGCTGGCCGCCCGTGTACGTCGCCGACGACGACCAGGCGGGTTCGCACTCGGTCGTGGCGGCGGTCGCGGCCGTGGCGCCGGCGAACCCGAGGGTGCCGATGAGCGCCAGGCCCGAGACGATCGCGCCCGCACGGAAGCGGGCACGAGAAGAGAGTGTGCGCATTCGAGTCCTCACTGACTGGGGATGCCGCGGCGGAGGCCGCCCGGCGGCTCGACGCTATTCGAGCCGGAGGCGCGAGCGCGTCCGTACGACCCCGCATACGTAGGACTGCGTAGACGTCGCCGGCGGCGAGCGGCGGGTCGCATTCGGCACCGGCTCGCGGCGCGGACGGCCGGAGATCAGCGCAGGGCGTGCGCCGCATGGGCCATGCGGTGGGCGAGCACCGCGAGCTCGACCCGCGAGTGCACATCGAGCTTCTGGAACACCCGGCCGACGTGCACCTCGACGGTGCGCACCGAGACGTAGAGCCGGGCGGCCGCGTCGCGGTTCGAAGCACCCTCCACGACGAGCATCGCGACTTCGAGTTCGCGCTCGGTGAGCACGTCGGTCCACACGGCCCGGCACGCCGCGAGCGGATCGCCCGGCACGTCCACGACGCCAGAGGTGGCGCCACGGTCGCGGACGCCGGCGGATGCCTCTGGAGGGCGACGCGCGCGCGCGGCGGGTTCGCCCGTCGGGTTCGTCGTGAGCGCGGGCGCGGACTCCGCCGGCACGGGCCCCTCGGCGCGGGAGAGGCTCCCGTCGGCAGCGAGCGCCCGACGTTCGTGGGCGACGGCCGTGAGCCAGGCGTCGGCGCCGGCCTCGCCGAAGAGGTGCTCGGCCGCCAGCAGGTGCCGTTCGGCGCGCTCGGGCACGCCCGCCTCGCCGCAGGCCCGCGCGAGCATGAGCTCGGTGCGCGCCCGCTCGTAGGCCGATGCGATCGCCCGCCCGCCCTCGACCGCGGCGAGGTAGTCGGATTCGAACCGCGTGCGGTCGGTGCTGCGCATCCGCCGGCGCAGCGCGCTCGCGAGCAGTGCGTCGGGCGGCCGACGCACCGCCGGGTCGCCCGCCGCCCGCCCGGCATCGGTCGAGCACCAGTCGATGCCCGCGTCGAGCCCGGGCACGTGCAGTCCGCCGCCGCGCTCGAACTCCGTCGCGAGCGCGACGAGCGTGGCCGCCTCCGTGCGCGCACCGCCGAGGTGGGCCGCGACGGCGCGGTCGATCAGTTCCTCGTACCGCACCGCTCCCGCCGACGGGGGTTGGGCGGCCTCGATCGCGCGGGCGAACGCGGAGACCTCGCCCGTCGTGATGATGTCGATGCGCCGTGCGACGGCCGCGCCGATGCCGCCGAGCGGCGACGCGATCGGCAGGTCGGCCGCGCCGCGGGCGAGCACCTGCGCGGCCCGTCGCACGTCGCCCGCCCAGAGTTCGAGCAGGCTCGTCGCGACCGCCCGTGCGGCGCGCATGAGCGGCGACCGGTCACCGCGTGCGATCGCCGGGTCCGCCGCCGTCTCGCGCACGGCGCCGAGCCAGCGCACCGCGGCCGCCGGGTCGCCGGCGAGACCGCGCTCGAGGGCCGCTGCGACCGCCCGCGCGCCCCCGACGAGGGCGATGCCGCCGGTCGAGACCGCGACGGCGTCGTCGGAGTCGGCGGACTCGGTCGAGCCTGCAGCGCCGGTGACGTCGAGGCCGAAGAGGGCGCACCAGGCGCTGCCGGCCTCGAGCGGCGCCCGATCGAGGCCGTACCGTTCGGTGATGACCCGAGCCTGTGCGAGTCGGCGTCGGGCGGCCGGCAGCATCCCCCGCTCGGCGAGCAGCCCCGCGGCGGTCGCGACGGCCCGGGCGAGCTGCAGGCGCATCGGACGCGTCGCGGGGTCGAGCGCCGCGGCATCGACCGTCGAGCGTCCCGTCGGCGTCGCCCCCGGTTCGAGCGCACCGCCGGCCTCGTCGAGCGCCGACCCGATCTCGTCGCCGAGCCCCGCGAGCCGGCGGTCGAGCTCGACCTCGGGGACGTCGCCCTCGAGGATCGCGCGGGCCGTCAGGTAGTCGGCGAGCACGGACGTGCGGGCGGGCTCGTCGCCGTGCTCGATGACGCGGTCGAGCCAGCCGCGCGCGTCGTCGACGTGCCCGCCGTGCAGTGCGGCGCGGCCCGCGATGCTCCACGCGGTCACGGATTCGGCACCGCAGGCGTGGCTCGCGGCCTCTCGCGCGACCGCATGGGCCCACTCGGATTCGCCCGACGCATCCGCGGACTCCGCGATCTCGATGAGCGGCGCGACGAGGTCGCGCGAGCCCTCGAGCGTCGCGAGCGAGCGATGCCAGGTCGCCTGTCGCGCATCGCCGAGCCGGGCGCACGCCCGGGCGAGCGACGCATGCGCGGTCGTCCGCTCGGCGAGCGTCGCGGAACCGTGCACCCAGACGCGCATGCGCGGGTCGGCGAAGGCGAAGTGCCCGGCCACGAGGAGCAGGTGCCGGCTGACCTCGCCGTCGATGAGGTCGGCCATGGGGCGGTTCGATGCGGCGAGCAGCACGTCGATGCGGTCGTCGACGCACACCGACGCGACGACGAGCAGCTCCCGCTCCCACGCTGCGAGCCGCGCCCCGCTCGGTGCCATCGCGACCTCGATGGCCGGCACCGACGGCAGCGGGTCGGGCAGCACGGCATGGCCGAGGCGCTGCGCGACGCGCAGGAGCCCGGCGACCTCGATGATCGCGTCGGCGTCGCCGCCGAGCGCGAGGCCGAGGCGAGCCGCGACGTGCGGAGCCGCGACGAGCCGGTGCCGGGCGAGCAGTTCGACGACGGCGCGGGTGTCTTCGAAGGCGTCGACGGGCGAGCGGTGCCGCGCGGGCGGCCGGGGGTGCTCGGGTGTGTCAGGCATCGGCCCCTCCGCTCGCTTCACGGTCGCGTGGGGTTATGTTAGCAACATTTACAAAGTGGTCGCGAGGGCCGATGCCGGCAGCGCAACTCCCCGTTCGAGGGGCGGGCCGGCGTCAGTCGCGCGGGCTCAGCAGGTAGTCGTTGAACCGTCGCGTCTCGGCGGCGTCGAACGGCACGGCCGTTCCGTCGAGTGCGGTCACGCCCGCCGCGAGGCGCACGCTCGACACCAGCCAGATCGCGTCGGCGGTCGCGAGCTCGGCGACCGGGATGTCCCGGTACTCCGTCGCGTGACCGTCGCGCTCGAGGAACTCGAAGAGGCTCTGCTGCGTCGTGCCCCGCAGGATCGCGCCGCTCGGCTCTGGGGTCGAGTAGACGTCGCCGTGGCGCAGGATGACGCTCGACGTCGGCCCCTCCATGACGTACCCGTCGCTCGCGACGAAGAGCGCGTCGTCGGCACCCCGCCGCTTCGCCTCGCGGATCGCCGCCATGTTCGTCGCGTAGCTCAGCGTCTTCGCACCGAGCAGCAGCCACGGCGCCTTCGCCGCGGCGTCGTGCGCGAGGCCACGGTCGAGCGAGACGATGCGGATCCCGTGCTCGCGCTCGGCGGTGCGATCGGCCGCGCGGGAGGCCGCAAGCCACGCGGTGGGCGCGGGGCCGTGCTCGACGCCCCGGCTGAGCACGAGCTTCAGCGCGAACTCGCCCGACGCGGGCAGCTGCGAGACCGCCGCGGCGATCGCCGCCCGCCATTGCGCGAGGTTGGGCTCCGGGAGCTCGCAGATCTGCGCCGAGTTGCGCAGTCGCTCGAGGTGCGCCTCCGCCTCCTGCGCATGACCGTCGACGACGGCGAGGGTCTCGAAAATGCCGTCGCCGCGCTGCGTGGACAGTTCGCCGACGCGCAATGCGGGCTCCGAGGCATCCACCGCATGGAACGTCGAGTCGAGGTCGACGGCGGGTGCGTCCGCGGTGAGGGGCGCGATGAGGAACGTCACGGTCTCGGGCATGCACCAATCGTAGGCGTGGATGCCTCGCCGCCATGCGCTACCGTACGGTGCATGCGCGCGCTCGGCACCGGGGAGATGAGCCGGGCGTCCGGGCTGTCACTCAAGGCGCTGAGGATCTACGACGCGAGCGGACTGCTCGTGCCGGCCGACGTCGACCCGCGGACGGGCTACCGACGGTACGCGCCCGAGCAGGTGGCTCGCGCGCGCACGATCGCGATGCTGCGCCGCATCGACCTGCCGCTCGCCGAGATCGGCGGACTGCTCGATGCGGCACCCGCGGAGGCGCGCGAGCGGCTCCTCGGCTGGTGGGCGGCGCAGCGCGAGGACTTCGCGGAACGCAGCCAGGCGGTCGATCGGCTCGCCGCATCGGACGCGGGCCCCGTGGCGGGGGCCGGCACGGCGGACGACGGGTTGCGCGGACGGGTGCGCTTCGAGACGATGCCCGACACGTCGATCGCGACCATCGTCCGCACGGTCGTGCAGTCGCGACTGGTGCCGAGCTTCGTCGCCGACGTGATCGAGATCGGGCGCCACCTCGAGCGCGAGGGCGCCACGGCGGGACCCGGCCATTGGGTGCTCTTCCACTCCCCCGTCGGCGACGCCCTCCCCGGGCGCATCGAGACCGCCGTGCCCTTCACCGGCCGGGCCGCCCCGACGCGGACCATCGCCCTGCGGATGGAGCCCGGAGCCCGCTACGCGGTCATCGACGTCACCGCCCGCGAGGTCGTCTATCCGCAGCTGCTGCGCTTCTACGACGCGGTGCGCGGTGCGGCGGGCGCCGGCGCGTCCGAGGCATCGGCCGGCCGGGACGCCTCGGCGCCCGCGGCGCCGCGCGAGTGGTACCCGGGGCCGTGGCCCGAGGACCCCGACGAGATCGCGATGCGCGTCGCGATGCCGCTGCGGCCCGGTGTCCGGCTTGACCCGGCCCCTGGGACCGACTCGACGATGCCGGTATGACCGGACACCCCAACCCTGCCGAGTACGCCCGCCATTCGCCGTTCTCCGACCCGGGCGCCCATCGCGCGCTCGTCGCGGGGGTCGCCGCCGAGCCCGGCGCGATCCACCGCGCGGTGACCGCCGCGATCACCCACTACCGCGCCGACCCCGCGGTGACCTCCGAACAGTTCGCCGACATCGACCGCCGCTGGATCGCGTCGATCCTCGATGCCGCGACGGAGCGCGCCGACGGCCCGCTCGACGCCGAGCGCGCGCCCGACCGGCGAGTCGGCGGCTGCTGCCGCGACCATTCGCTGCTCGCGGTGTCGATCCTGCGCGAGCACGGGCGCCCGGCACGCACCCGCCTCGGATTCGCGGGCTACTTCACGCCGGGGTTCCGCCACGACCACGTCGTCGTCGAGGCCGGGCACGACGGCCGCTGGGTGCGCTTCGATCCCGAGCTCGACCCGGCGGCGCACGGATTCGACGTGCACGACCTGCCGACCGGACCGGGTTCGCCGTTCGAGACCGCCGCGGAGGCCTGGCTCGGCTACCGCGCCGGCGAGATCGACCTCGCCGGGTACGGGGTGGCGCCGGGGCATCCGATCTCGGGGCCCTGGATCGTGCACGGCTACGTGCTCGGCGACCTCGCCCACCGCATGCGCACCGAGCTGTTGCTCTGGGACGGCTGGGGCGTGATGGACGCCCCCGCCGCGCCGATCGCCGCCGACGCCCTCGACCTCGCCGACCGCGTCGCTCGGCTCACCGTCGCAGCCGACGGCGGGGATGCCTCGGCCGAAGCGGAACTCGCCGCGCTCTGGCGCACGGACGAGCGGGTCCGGCCCGGGCGCACGGTGACGACCTTCTCGCCGGCCGGCGGGTTCGGCACCGTCGATCTCGAGGCCCGCACGACCGTTTGGGCGACCGCGGAGACGTGAAAGGCCGGCCGCAGAACGCCTCTCGGCGCGAGGCCGCTCGGAGCGGCGAATTTTGGAGCCCGGGGTTACTGCGGCCGGCCTCAGACAGTCTAAACGACACCGAGGGGCGGTTCATTCCCGACGCGAGCCACCGGTCGCCCCATTCGATGTGCGGAGCGCGGACGTGGCCGTTCCGACCGGCTGCGCCCCTTCGCGGGGCCACGCTCGGTCGGAACGGTCACATCCGGCGAATCAGTCGAGCGCGTCACGCCGCCAGAGCTTCGCGCAGGCCGTGAGCTCGTCGCCGAGCTCGGTGAGGCGCAGCGCCCGCCTCGTGAGCGCGGCCGAGCGGTCGTGGTGCACCGAGTCGGAGGCGTCCGCGTCGTCGGCGAGGCTCGTGAAGCCGGTCGCCGTGACCCGCGCGAACGCGGCCGCCCGCTCGAGCGCGACCGCGAAGTCGCCCGTGAACACGCCGTGCAGCACCCGGTCGGCCAGCTCGCGGATCTCGGCGGGGCCGGCCGGGGACGCCGCACCGGCGACGACCTGGTCGATGGTGTGCGACATCTCGGTGCCGCGCCGGTAGGCGAGGCTCAGCGTCTCGGCGTCCTGCCCGATGAGCGTGCGCAGGAGGTAGATGCGCCAGAGCGCGCCAGGCAGGCTCTTCGCCGACGCACCCGACCACAGCTCCGCGATCGCGTCGATGCCGTGGCGGTCGGTGTACGCGATGAGACGGGCGACGATCTCGGGGTCGGGGTCGGCGCGAACCCGGGCGAGCAGGGCCTGCGCGGTGTCGTGGGCTGCCCGGTTGAGGTGGGCCGGGTCGGCCCCGCCGATGAAGTCGTCGAACATTCCGGGTGGGAGTTTCGTCGGGCGGTGGAAGTCGGCGGCCATTCGGTACAGGATACTCCGGTCGGGTGCGGCCATCCCCGGCCGGGTGCCCTGCGCTCCCCCGTGCTCCCCTGTGCGGGGGCCGCTCGCACTGGGGGCTTCGATGCCGTCGCGATCGGGACTAGCCTGCGGGTCATGCACACCCGAAGCATTCTCGGGCGGGCGGCGAGCTGACCGTGATGCCGCTCGAGGGCGAGCGTTCGGCCGTTCGGGCGGACGCGACCCCCGTCGCCGAGATGGCGAGCGGCCGGTCGCCGGGAGCGCCGGCGGCCGGTCGCATCGCCGTGCGCGGCGCTACGAGGCCAGGCCGTCGTCTCCGGCACGACGCATGAGCCCTGACCTCCCGTTGTCGCCCATGCGCTCGCAGGTGACCTTCGCATGACAGTTCCGGCAACGGACATCGCATTTGTCGATCTCGGCCATGATGCGCAGCAGGCCGTACCCGTCTTGAACGAGCTTCATCACCTCAGCGGTCTCGTCGCAGTTCTCCCGGTGATCGAAGTCGAGTACCCGGACGTCGGCCTCACCGCAATCGATGCACGGGTGGTCGAGGAGGTGGTCGCCCACCGCTGCGAGCGCGATCTGGCGCTGAACTGCCTTGCGCGCCATGATCACTCGAATGCGGGCCTCACGGTGTCTCGCGTCGTAGTCGCGAGCCTTCTGCGTGTTGCACTCGCGGCAGATGGGCTGGAGTCCATCGCGGGCCGATCGCAACCGATTGAAATCGGCGATTGGCTTAGACTGTCGGCAAGCCGAGCAGCGCTCCTGCGTCATCGGCGTCGCCCCCGTAGCTCAGAGGCAGAGCAGCGGACTTTTAATCCGCGGGTCGGGATGTCGGAATTCCCCGGGGGCACCGTCGAGGGCCGATCGCGGTGGGAGATGCTCGCCGGTTGAGCGCTCCATGCTTCGAACATATCTTCGACCACCGAAATGGAGGCCGCTCACCGCGGAACGAGCCCCCGCTCGTACGCCCAGATGACGACGTGCACGCGGTCGGGCAGGTCGAGCTTCGCGAGGATCGCCTTGACGTGCGTCTTCACGGTGTTGCCCGTGAGGAAGAGCCGCTCGGCGATCTCGTCGTTCGAGGCGCCCGTGACGAGGAGCGCGAGCACATCGCGCTCGCGCCCCGTGAACGGCTCCAGCAGCGTCTCGGCGTCGACCGGCTCGGGCGCGCGCGCCACGAAGTCGACGAGGCTCGCCGTCGCGCGCGGCGCGAGGGTCGCGTCGCCCGCATGCACGGCGCGGATCGCCGCCGCCAGCTCGTCGGCCGAGGCGTCCTTGGTGAGGAAGCCGCTCGCGCCCGCCCGGATCGCGGCGAACACGACCTCGTCGAGGTCGAACGTGGTGAGCACGAGCACCCTCGCGGCGGAATGCTCCGCCCGCACGCGCCGCGTCGCCTCGATGCCGTCCATCCGAGGCATCCGCACGTCCATCACGACGACGTCGGCACGGTGCGCGCGCAGGCGCTCGACGAGTTCGGCACCGTCGGCGGCCTCGACGACGAGCTCGAGGTCGTCGTGCGACTCGAGCATGACGGCGAGCGCCGAGCGGATGAGCTCCTGGTCGTCGGCGAGCGCCACGCGGATGCGCGCGGCCGCCGGATCGTCCGTCACTCCTCGCCCTCCGCTCGAACGGGCGCCGCGACGAGCGGAAGCCGGGCGACGACGCGCCACCCCGGCCCGTCGGGGCGGGGGCCGGCGTCGAGGCTGCCGCCCAACTGGGCGACGCGTTCGCGCATGCCCGGGATGCCTCGACCGCTCGCCGCACGCGCGGCGGCGGAACCTCCGGCGCCCGCATCGGACGCTCCCGTGCGGATGGGCAGCCCGATCGGCTGCCCGTCGTCGTCGACGGTCACGACGAGGTCGCGCCCCCACTCGAGTCCGACGCGGGTCGTCGTCGGCGGCGATGCGTGGCGCAGCACGTTCGTGAGCGCCTCCTGCACCACCCGGTAGGCGGTCAGCGCGAGTCCGGGCGGCACCTCGCGCGCGGTGCCGGTCACGACGAGCTCGACCGCGCGGCCGGGTGATTGCGCGCGCTCGACGAGCTCGGCGATGCCGTCGAGCCCCGGGCTCGGCTCGCGGAGCGCCGACTCGCCGCCCCCGCCGCCCTCGTCACGGATGCCGGCGCGAACGCCGGGCTCGACGAGCGCCCCGAGCAGCCCGCGCATGTCCCGCATCGCCGCGCGGCCGGTCGAGACGACGTGCCCGACGGCGACCCTCGCCCGGTCGTCGTCGCGCCCGACGAGCACCCTCGTCGCCTCGGCCTGGGCGACCATCACCGCGAGCGAGTGGGCGATGACATCGTGCAGCTCGCGGCCGATGCGACGCCGCTCGTCGGCGACGGCCCGGAGCTCCGTCTCGATCCGCAGCTCGGCGGCCCGCGCGACGGCGACGCGCTCGGCCGCCCGCTTGCGCAGGGTCTCGCGCCGGTACCGGCCGAGCGCCCACGCGACGCCGATGCCGCCCGCGAGCGATCCGGCGAGCGCGAACGCGGCGCCCGGGCTCGCGACGATCGCCGCATCGTTCGGTCGCTCGGAGACGATCACGAGCCCGGTCATGATGCCCGCGCCGGCGAGGCCGCAGCCGAGCGCCGCCCAGCCGGCGACGAGGTCGTCGCCGGCGGCCGCGGCGAAGACGAAGACGAGGTAGACGAGCGAACTCGCCTGCAGCACCGCGAGCCCGGGCATGCCCGGCACGCTCAGCGCGGCGAGCACGAGCATGAGTGCGGATGCCGCGGCGATCGCCGTGCGCGGCAGCCGGCGCCGCACGACGACGAGGAGATGCAGCAGCACGTAGCATCCGAGCACGGCCGCCGCCCAGGCCGCGTGGCGACCGCCCGCCTCGTCGAGCACTTCGACGACCGTGAACGGCAGCAGCGCGCCGGCCGCCACGGCCGCCGTCACCCGATCGGCGTATCCCGGTGCGCGCGACTCCCCCGAGGCATCCATCACCGGCCCCACGCTACCGGCCGTGCTGCTGGCGCATCTCACCCGACCGGGTGAGGCGAACCGCCCGCGACCGCCGCGAGGCTGGCGGAGCCGGGGCGGCGGATCCGCCCGGCGGGCGCCCCGGCGGCGCCCCCTCCGACGATGCACAGGAGCACACGATGACCTCCGTCCGCGATTCCACCGGCGCCACCGCGTTGCCCCCACGAACGCGCCCGAGGCGATGGCTCGCCGCGACGGCGTTGCTCGCATCGGCTGCGATCGCCGCGCTCGGCACCGCATGGTGGCTCGTCCCCGATTCCGATCCGTTCGTCACGGCGTCGTCGCGCAGTCTCGCGAGCGCCGTGCTCGACCCGACCCAGTTCGCCGCCGTCGTGATCGCGACCGGGCTCGTCGGCATCGTCGTGGCCGTCGCCCTGCTCGCCCGGGGCGCACGCGAGCCGCGCGCCCCGTTCGTCGCCGCGGTCGCCGCCGCACTGCTCGCCCTCGCCGCGACCCTCGTGCTGGGAGACGCCGGGACGATCACCTTCGCCGGCTACGTCTTCGGCTTCTGCTCGGTCGTCGCCGGCGTCGTGACGACGTGCGTCCTCGTCGTCCGCGCCCCGCGCCTCGGCGTGCCCCTGCTCGTGCTGCTCGTCGCGCTCGTCGTCGTCGCGGTGTCGTGGGCCGGCCTCACCTGGCAGGGCGTCACGACGTTCCTCGGCAAGTTCGGCGCCGCGCTCGTCGCGAACGCGGGCCTCATCGCCGTCTCGGCGATCTCGGTCGTCGCGGTGCTGGCGTGGGTCGCGATCGCGGTCTCGGTCGGACGCACGACGCGCGAGGTGCGCCGCTTCGAGGGATGGCTCGTGCGACACCGCCGAGTGCTCACGGTGCTCGCCGCGCTCGGGCCGCTGCCCTACGCCGTGGTCCGCGCGAGCTGGCTCACGCCGTGGCCGCTCTTCGCGCCCGCCGCCGACGAGCTCTCGCCGGCGATGCTCACGACCGGGCTCATGCTCGGGGCGGGCGCCGTCGCCGCGGTGGTGCTCACCCTCGGCCTGATCCTGCCGTGGGGGCTCGTCTTCCCGGCGTGGATGCCGCGGGTCGGCGGCCGGACGGTTCCGGCGCGCCTCGCCGTCGTGCCGGGGCTCGCCGCGGCGACCGTCGTCACGATCTCGGCCGTGCCGATGCTCATCGTGGCGGCGGGAAGCCCGACGCTCGGCGAGGCCATCGTGTTCGACCTGCTGCTGCCGTTCTGGTTCTGGGGGCCGATGCTCGCCCTCGCCGTCTGGGCCTACGCGGCGTGGCGCCGCGAGCTCAGCCGACCAGTCGCCTGAACCCGGCCATGAGCGCCACGCGCTCGGCGGAGGTGCGCGCGAGCGGGGTCACGGCGAGGGTCGTGACCCCGCTCGCGGCGAATGCCGCGACGCGCTCGGCGACGACCGAGGCCGGGCCGATGAGCGAGATCGCCCGCACGAGTTCGTCGGGCACCGCCTGGACCGCCTCCTGCTTGCGCCCGTCGAGGTAGAGGTCCTGGATGTGCGCGGCCTCCGCCTCGAACCCGTAGCTCGCGACGAGGTCGTTGTAGAAGTTCTTGCCGCGGGCGCCCATGCCGCCGACGTAGAGGGCGAGCTGCGGCTTCGCCGCGGCGAGCGCCATGGCCTCGAGCTCGGGGTCCTCCGTGATGGCGAGCGCGGGGCTCGCGAACACGTCGAGCTGGCCGAGCGCGGCATCGCGCTTCGCGGTGCCCGCGGCGAGCGCGGCACCCCACACGTCGCCCGCGCGCTCGGGGTGGTAGAACATCGGCAGCCAGCCGTCGGCGATCTCGGCGGTCTGCTCGACCGACTTCTGCCCGAGGGAGGCGACGGTGATCGGGATGCGCTCGCGCACCGGGTGGTTGATGAGCTTCAGCGGCTTGCCGAGCCCGGTCCCCTCGCCCGCGGGCAGCGGGATCGTGTAGTTGCGTCCCTCGTGCACGACGGGCTCGCGCCGCCACGTCATGCGGCAGACGTCGATGATCTCGCGGGTGCGCCCGAGCGGGGCGTCGTACTTGACGCCGTGGAAGCCCTCGATGACCTGCGGTCCCGAGGCGCCGATGCCGAGCTCGAACCGGCCGCCCGACACGTAGTCGAGCCCTGCGGCCGTCATCGCGGTGAGCGTGGGCGTGCGGGTGTACAGCTGAAGGATGCCGCTCATGAGCGTGAGCCGCTCGGTGCGGGCGGCGAGGAAGCCGAGCTGGCTGACCGCGTCGAACGAGTACGCCTCGGGCACCGCGATGAGATCGACGCCGGATGCCTCGAGCTCGGCGACCTCGTCGGCCGCTTCGCGGAAGCCGCCCGCGTAGTTCAGGAACATGCCGACGCGCATCCGTCACTCCTCGTCGTGTGGGGTCGTGGTGTGCCCGGCCGTCGGCACGGGCCCATCAGAGGCTACCGAACGGCTCGGGCACCCGCCGCGCCGGTTGTGGGGTTCCGACGACCCTCAGGTTGCTCCGAGTCGGATGCCGCAGGCTGGACTCCAAACGACCGCCAGCATGCCCCGACGGGAGGAGGATCCGTGAGCTGGAGCCTCGTGCTCGACATCCTGCTCGTGCTCGTCTTCATCGGAGCCGCCGTGAACGGCTGGCGTGCGGGGCTGCTGCGCACCGCCGCGGGCCTCATCGGGCTCATCGCGGGCGGAATCGCCGCCTGGTTCGCGATGCCCTGGCTCGCCGGGCTCGTGCCCCTGCCCGAGCTGCGCGCGCCGGTCGCGATCGCCGTGGCGCTCGTGCTGCTGTCGCTCGGCGCCTGGCTCGGCGCGATCGTGGGCCGTGCGCTCCGCCGCGGCGCGCACCGGGTGAAGCTCGGCGTGCTCGACCGGGCGCTGGGTCTGGTCGGCAACCTCATCGTGACCGCGTTCGTCGTCGCCCTCGTCGCGTCGGGCGTCGCGGCGATGGGCGTTCCGGTGCTCTCGCCCGCCGTGGCCGGATCGACCGTCGTCCGGGCGCTCGACCAGGTGACGCCGCCGCCGGCGAGGTCGGCCATGGCCGAGCTCCGTGCCGCGGCGCTCGGCGAGGGGCTGCCGTGGCTCGTCGACGTGCTCGACACGCCGCTGCCGACCGAGCCGCCGCCGCAGGGCGGCGTCGACTCGCCCGCGATCGCCGAGGCGTCGCGGTCGGTCGTGCGCATCACGGGCACGGCGTTCCGGTGCGGCAGCAACGTGTCGGGGTCGGGGTTCGTCGTCGCCGACGACCGCATCGTGACGAACGCGCACGTCGTCGCGGGCGTCGACGAACCGATCGTCGAAGCGCCGGGGCTCCCCGCCGTCGCCGGCCGGGTCGTCGCGTTCGACCCCGAGCACGACCTCGCGGTCATCGCGGTCGACGGGCTCGACGCCCCGGCGCTGCCCATCGACGAACCCGCCGTCGGCGACGAGGTCGCCGTCGCGGGGTACCCGTTCGGCGGGCCGCTGGAACTCAGACCGGCGCGCGTCGCGGCGAGCGGACCGCTCACGATCTCGACCGACGGCGCGACGTCGACGCGCGACGTCATGACGCTGTCGGCCGACGTCGATCCCGGCAACTCGGGCGGGCCGGTGCTCGACGTCGACGGCGAGGTCGCCGGCGTCGTGTTCGCCCGGTCCGAGACCGTCGCGACGGTGGGGTTCGCGGTTCCCGTGTCGACGCTCGCGCCGCTCGCGGCGGAGGCATCCGCCCTCGACGACCCGGTCGATTCGGGGGCGTGCGCCGCGTGAGGTCAGTCGGCTGAGAAGCCCTCGAAGCGGATGCCCCAGCTGAGCTGCCATTCCTCGCCCGGGCCGAGCCACCGCAGGCCGCGGCCGGAGTTGAACGCCTCGGCCGGCGCGGTCATCGGCTCGATCGCGATCGCGACGTCGCCGCCCTCGCCCGGGTACTCCCGCGAGGTGTAGACCTGCACGTAGCCGAACTCGTCGTCGGCCCACACCGACACGCTGCGCCCGTCGGGTGCGGTGAGCGTGTGCAGCACCTGGCCGTCGTCGCTTGCGAGCTCGCCGAACGCGTCGTCGAGCTGCACGTCGCCGACCCGGCGTCCTTCGCGGAAGTCCCACTCGGTGCCGTCGACCGGGACCTCGCCGGTCGGCAGCAGGCGCTCGTCGACCTCGATGTGGCTCGCGGCGTCGAGACGCAGGACCAGGTCTTCGGTGCGGACGCCGCCGATCTTGAGGTACGGATGGGTGCCGAGCGCGACGGGGGCCGTGTCGGCGCCGAGGTTCTCGACGAAGTGCGTGACGCGCAGGCCGTCGGCGACGAGCTCGTAGTGCACGGCGGTGCCGAGCAGGAACGGGTAGCCGAGCTGCGGGTAGATGCGCGCGGCGAGCGTCACCGAGTCGCGCTCTCGGTCGACGGCGCTGTACTCGGTGTAGCGCAGCAGCCCGTGGATCGCGTTGCCGCGGGCCGGCTCCGTGATCGCGAGCTGGTGGTCGACGCCGTCGTGGCTCCACCGGCCGTCGCGGATGCGGTTCGGCCACGGCGCGAGCACGATGCCGGCGCCCATCGGCGGCGACTGGTCTTCGCCGTAGGCGGGAACGAGGTCGATGCCGTTGATGCTGAGGCTGCGGAGCCCGGCGGCGACGGCCGTGACGGTGGCCCGGATCTCACCGCTCGACGTCGTCGTCTCGAGCTCGAACTGCTCGCCCGTGGGAAGGGTCATGGACCAACTCTATGGTCTGCATCGGGTGCGTGCGCGGTGACGACCGCGAGTCCGGCCTCCTCCAGTTCGGCGACGACCGGGTGCGGCGCCGAGGCATCCGTGACGAGCTCGTCGAACGCGTCGACGGGGCCGACGCGACCGAGGTGCACCTCGCCGACCTTCGACCCGTCGGCGACGACGACGGCTCGCGCCGCCCGCTGCAGCATGAGCGCCTTCACCTGCGCCTCGGGCAGGTTCGCATTGGTGACGCCGTGCACCGGATCGACCCCGTTGCAGCCGATGACGGCGAGGTCGACGTGCACGTCGCGCAGCATCGAGCCGGCGAGCGGGTCGACGAGCGAGTGCTGGCGAGGACGCAGCGTGCCTCCCGTGACGACGACCTGGAACCTCGGGATCTCGGACTCGAGCTCGAGGGCGATCGAGAGGCCGTTCGTGAACACGACGACGTCGTCGAGGTCGCTGCGCTGCTTCAGCGCGCGCGCGACCTGCAGGGTCGTGGTGCCGACGTCGAGGATGAGGCTCTGCCCGCTGCGCACGAGACCGGCCACGTGCGCTCCGATGCGGCGCTTCGGTTCGACGGACGCCTCGAGCGCCTCCTCGAAGCTCGGCTCGCGTTCGGGCCGGTCGACGCCGGGAGCGCCGGCGGGCACGGCGCCGCCGTGCACCCGGCGGATCATGCCCTGGCGTTCGAGCGCGTCGAGGTCGGCACGGGCGGTGACGGTCGTCACGCCGAAGGCGCGGCTCAGCTCGGCGACGCGCACGAACCCGCGCTCGGCGACGAGGGCTCGCGCGAGCTCACGGCGGCGGGGCGCGTCGACCTGGGCGTCGAGCCGTGGTTGGTCGCTCATAGGGGAATCATGCGGCTTCCCACCTGACTTTGCAATACGAAAGTGGTTTGTTTGCGAAACGAAAGTCGCGTAGGGTGTGCGGCGTGACCGAGACCCGTGACCCCGCCGAGGCGTCCTCGACGCCCACCGGCGCCCCGCGCATCGTCGACCAGCACGCCGTCGACCCCCGCATCGCCGTACGACGCACGACACTCGCCGACGGTCGCGAGCTGATCTACTTCGACGACGTCGACACGATGCTGCCCGACGAGCGGTCGATCGACGAGCGCGAGCTCGGCCCTCGCCCGGCGACGGCCGAGATGCGGCAGGACGTGCTCACCGGCGAGTGGATCTCGATCGCCGCGGCCCGCCAGAACCGGGTCGTGCTCCCGCCCGCCGAGCTCGACCCGCTCGCGCCGCAGTCGCCGGGCAACCCGTCCGAGATCCCGAGCCGGTACGACGTCGCGGTGTTCGAGAACCGGTCGCCGTCGTTCGGGCCCGCCATTCGGCCGGCTCAGGGCGCCGAAGGCGGGCTCGCCGGGCTCCGCCGCGTCGGCCTCGAGCGCCGCCTGCCCTCGGTCGGCCGGTGCGAGGTGGTCTGCTTCAGCCCCGAGCACGAGGGCTCGTTCGGCACGCAGCCGGTCTCTCGCGCCCGAACCGTGATCGAGGCGTGGGCGCACCGCACGGCCGAGCTCTCGGGGCTGCCCGGGGTGCAGCAGGTCTTCCCGTTCGAGAATCGCGGCCGCGAGATCGGCGTGACGCTCGGGCATCCGCACGGTCAGATCTACGCCTACCCCTATGTGACGCCGCGCACCGAGCGACTGCTCGCCTCGATCGACGGCTACGGCCCCGGACTCTTCGCCGACCTGCTCGAGCGGGAACGCGGCGGCCCGCGCATCGTGCTCGAGGGCGAGCACTGGAGCGCGTTCGTGCCGTTCGCGGCCCGCTGGCCGATCGAGGTGCACCTGCTCCCCCACCGTCACGTGCCCGACCTCGCGGCGACGAACCTCGACGAGCGGGACGAGCTCGCGGTGCTCTACCGGCGGCTCCTGCGCGGCGTCGACCGGCTCTACGAGACGCCGACGCCGTACATCGCGGCCTGGCACCAGGCGCCGGTGCACGAGCGTCGCGACGAGGTGCGGCTCATGCTGCAGCTCACGAGCCCGCGCCGCGGCGCCGACAAGCTGAAGTACCTCGCCGGCTCAGAGGCCGCGATGGGAGCATGGGTCGGGGATGTCCCGCCCGAAGCACAGGCCGAGGCGCTGCGCGCCGCGATCGAAGGAGTCGCAGAATGACCGTCGCCGACGCCGCCCACGGATTCGCCGAGTGGTTCGGCCGACGGCCGGCCGGGGTGTGGTCGGCGCCCGGCCGCGTGAACCTGATCGGCGAGCACACCGACTACAACGACGGCTTCGTGTTCCCCTTCGCGATCGACCGTCGCACGACGGTCGCGCTCGGCGACCGCGACGACCGGGTGCTGCGCGTGGCGACGAGCCACGAGCCCGAGGCGGTCGAGATCGGCCTCGACGACCTCACCCCCGACGCCGTGTCGGGGTGGGCCGCCTACCCGCTCGGCGTCGCGTGGGCGCTGCGGGAGTTCGGCGCCGATCTCGACCACGCCCGCGGGGTCGACCTCTACATCACCTCGGACGTGCCGATCGGTGCGGGCCTGTCGAGCTCGGCGGCGATCGAGTGCGCGGTCGCGCTCGCGCTCGACGAGCACTGGGGGCTCGGTCTCGACCGCCCCACGCTCGCGAAGGTCGGCCGCCTCGCCGAGAACCGCGTGGTCGGCGCCCCGACGGGCATCATGGACCAGACGGCCTCGCTGCTCGGCGCAGCCGACTCGGCGGTGTTCCTCGACTGCCGCAGCCTCGACGCCGACGTGATCCCGCTCGGCCTGGAGGCCGAGGACCTCTCGCTCCTCGTGGTCGACACCCGCGTGGCGCACGCCCACGCCTCGGGCGGCTACGCCGCGCGTCGGGCGTCGTGCGAGGCGGGTGCCCGGAGCCTCGGCGTGGAGTCGTTGCGCGACCTGCGGGTCGACGGCCTTTCCCGCGCGGCCGAGGTGCTCGACGACGAGACGTTCCGTCGGGTGCGCCACGTCGTGACCGAGAACCAGCGGGTGCTCGACACCGTGCGCACGCTGCGGGAGCACGGGGCGGGGGCGATCGGCTCCCTGCTGGATGCCTCGCACGTGTCGATGCGCGACGACTTCGAGATCTCGGTGCCGGAACTCGACCTCGCCGTGGCGACCGCCCAGTCGTCGGGCGCGATCGGCGCCCGCATGACGGGCGGAGGCTTCGGCGGTTCGGCGATCGCGCTCGTCCCCGAGGCCCTCGTTCCCGACGTGACCCGCGCGGTGACCGCGGCCTTCGCCGACCACGGCTACCGCGCACCCATCGTCTTCACGGTTCGCGCATCGGAGGGCGCCCGCCGGGACGCCTGATCGGCGCCGACCGGAGTCGCGTCGCCTCCGGATCAGGTGCCGCACTCGCAATCGCAGTCGGCCGCACAGTCGCCGGCCTCCCAGCAGTCGACACGACAACGACAATCGTCGAGCAGTATCGGATCGCGTCTCGCGAGGGATGCGGCACGCTCGAGTCGGTCTCGAAGGCGTCGCTGCGCCTCGAACCTGAGGGCGCTCGTGGTCGCCCATCGTCGCTCACCGCATGGAGACCGCGGGCGCGCCGCTCATCACGGTGCGCTCGATGGTGGTACCAGGCGTTCGGCTCGGCACGGTCGTAGTGGATATCGGTGAGCCTCGAGCGTGGGCGGTCGTCGGGCGGGCGCACGTCGAGATGAACGGGCAGACGCCGTCCGGCGTTGTCGCGCACCCAGTCGGGCGGAATCGGGGCCGTCTCGGCGCCCGACTCGTCCAGCACCGCGAGACGCATGCCCGCGAGGCCGACGAGCCGCTCGAGGTCGGCCACGTCGATGCCGTTCCGATTCGCCTCGACACGTGCGATCGCCGCGTGGCTGACGCCCAACCGTCGTGCGAGGTCTCGTTGGCTCAGGTCGAGCTGTCGACGAACCCTGAGGACCACGCCGACCACATCGAATCGAGGGGTCTGCGCAGCGACGGGTTCCCCGTCGCTCCGTCTCCCCTCCAGCGGTCCTCCGCTCTTCTCCATCGGTCCTCCGCCCCGGGCGCGACCTGCGCCACTGCAGGTGCTCTCAGGAGGCAGTGTCCTGCTCGCCACCCACATCCATCACGCCGTCGTGATTCCCTCGGCGCGACTACGACACTGAATCGCCCTGCGACTCAGTGTCGTAGTCGCGGGAGGGGGGATCGACATCGGCGTGGAAGCCGGCCGCGAGCGGGATGCAGCGCAAACGCAGGCCTGTGGGCCGCAGGGAAGTTCCGCCGTGGCGCGCGGATGCCGCGCGATTCCGGTCAGGCTGACTCGGCGGCCGATTCTCGGGCGGGCTCGACGGCGCGGGGCGTGCCGCCGGTGATGCGGACGAGGTCGTCGAAGGTGGTGGGGAACACGGTCTTGGCGTGCCCGGCGGCGGCCCACACGACGGGGTAGGCGGCGAGGTCGGTGTCGACGATCGTGCGCACCGGAGCGGGGTGGCCGAGCGGCGCGACGCCGCCGATCACCTGGCCGGTCGCCGCCTTCACGGTCTCCTTCGACGCTCGCCGGATGACGCCGCCGAGCTCCGATCCCAGCCACTCGGTGTCGACGCGATGGGCGCCCGACGTGAGCACGAGGATCGGTTCGTCATCGAGCGTGAACACGAGCGAGTTGGCGATCTGGCCGACCTCGACGCCGAGCGCGTCGGCCGCGAGCTGGGCGGTCGTCACGGCGTCGTCGAACCACACGATCTCGGGCTCGAGTCCCTGCGCGGCGAGGGCCGCGGCGACGCGGTCGACGGCAGCATGCGACGGGGCGGAAGCGGGTGAGCTCATCTCCCGATCCTATGGCGCGTCGCGGCTGGTGCCGCGCTGAGCCGAGAAACGGGCGCGACACCCCGATGGCGTAGAGTGCGCGCGTGCCACAGCCTTCGCTCGCCCGCCGACTCGGGCTCCGCGACGCCGTCGTGATCGGCCTCGCCGCCATGATCGGCGCCGGCGTCTTCGCCGCGTTCGCCCCCGCCGCTGCCGCCGCCGGCGAGGGGCTGCTCATCGGCCTCGCGATCGCCGCGATCGTCGCCTTCGCGAATGCGAGCTCCACCGCGCAGCTCGCTGCGCGCTACCCCGAGTCGGGCGGCGCCTACCGCTACGGGCGCGAGCGGCTCGGAGCATGGCCCGGATTCCTCGCCGGTTGGGGGTTCGTCGTCGGCAAGACCGCGAGCTGCGCCGCGATGGCCATGACGTTCGCCGCGTACCTCGTCCCGACGGCATGGCAGCGACCCGTCGCCGCCGCGGCCGTCATCGTGCTCGCCGCCGTCAACCTCCGCGGCATCACCCGCACGGCCCGGGCCGCGAGCATCATCGTCGCGGCCGTGATCTCGGTGCTGCTGCTCGTCATCGCGGCCGGCGCCGGTCCGCTCCTCCAGCGCGGCATCCCCCTCGACGGGCTGCTCGATGCCGGCTGGCCCGGCATCCTGCAGTCGGCGGGCCTCCTCTTCTTCGCCTTCGCCGGCTACGCGCGCATCGCGACCCTCGGCGAGGAGGTGCGCGACCCCGCCCGGACGATCCCGCGCGCCATCCCGGTCGCCCTCGGCATCGCGGTCGCGCTCTACGCCCTCATCGGCTCCGTCCTGCTCGCCACCCTCGGCGCCGATGCACTCGCGACGTCGACCGCACCGCTCGTCGACCTCGTCGACGACGTCGGCTGGACCTGGGCCGCCCCGATCGTGCGCGTCGGCGCGGCCGCCGCCGCACTCGGCGCCCTCCTCGCGCTCATCGCCGGCATCGGCCGCACCGCGCTCGCCATGGCCCGCGACGACGAGCTTCCGCGACCGCTCGCCTCGGTGCATTCGCGGTACCGGGTGCCGCACGTCGCCGAGATCGTCGTCGCGGTGGCGGTCGTCGCCCTCGTGCTCACCGTCGACCTGCGCCAGGCGATCGGCTTCTCGTCGTTCGGCGTGCTCGGCTACTACCTCGTCGCCAACCTCGCCGCGATCACCCAGCCCGCGAACGAACGCCGCGTCCCCCGCGCGCTGTCGGTGCTCGGCGCGATCGGCTGCATCGTGCTCGTCGTCACGCTGCCGCCTGGCGCGATCGCGGCGGGCGTCGCCGTCTTCGTCGTCGGCGTCGCCTGGCGCCTCGTGACCCAGGCGATCCGAAGGCGCCGCAGCCGCCGCCGATAGGCTGTCGCCATGTCCGTCGATCCCAGCGCACGCCTCATCCCACTGGCCGGCATCGCCGCCCCCGCCGTCGCCGACAGCGCGTTCGTCGCGGCCGGCGCCGTGATCGTCGGCGACGTTCGCCTCGAGGCGGATTCGAGCGTCTGGTACAACGCGGTGCTGCGCGCCGAGGCCGAGCCGATCGTGCTCGGCGAGGCGTCGAACCTGCAGGACACGGTCGTCTGCCACGTCGACGCCGGCTACCCGCTCACCGTCGGCCGTCGGGTCTCGGTCGGCCACGGCGCCGTGCTGCACGGGTGCACCGTCGAAGACGACAGCCTCGTCGGCATGAACGCCACCGTGCTCAACGGCGCGGTCATCGGCGCCGGCTCGCTCGTCGCGGCCGGTGCGGTCGTGCTCGAGGGCACGATCGTGCCGCCCGGCTCGCTCGTCGCCGGGGTGCCCGCGAAGGTGCGCCGCGAACTCAGCGACGCCGAACGCGAGGGCATCCGCCGCAACGCCGCCTCGTACCTGCAGCACGTCGGCGAGCACACCGCCGGCGCCTGACCCGGCACCGCGATCGGCGACGCCGCCACCGTCGGACTACGCCGCGTCGGACAGCGCCGCGTCGGACAGCGCCGCGTCGCCGCGCGCTTCGCCCGACGGCATCGATTCGAGCATTCCCTGCTCACGGTGGATCGACTCGGTGCCCGGCCGCGTCGTGACCGATCGCTCGCTCCGCACGGGGTCCGTGAGCACCCCGTCGGCCGGCATGGAGCCGGCGAGCACGGCGTGCGCGATCGCGGAGGACGACCCCGCCCGCGAACCGCCCGGCAACGCACGCCGCACCGCGCGCACCCGGCGCACCGCCCACCGCGTCGGCACCGCGACGACCATCGACAGCGCCCCGGCGACAGACCGATCGTACGGCCCGAGCATCCGCTTCCGCTCGAACGCCCGACGCACCGCACCGCCGACGAGGTCGTGCCGTCGAGTCGGCGCCGGCAGCAGTCCGGCCGCACGCCGGTCGAGCAGTTCCTCGAGCCGATCGGACCAGTCGTCGAAGGCCTCGCCGTGGAAGTAGTTGTCGACGAGCCAACCTTCGGCCGGCGGCTTCGCCACCCACTCCGCGACCGCCGCGCCGTCGCCGAACAGCCCGCTGCCAGCGAACACCGTGTTGATCAGCTTCGGGCCGACGCCGAACTCGTCGACGACGATCGCGGGCACCCCGGCGGCCACCGCTTCGAGCACGGCCGTCGAACTCACCGTGACGAGCATCGACGCGCGTCCGAGGTGCTTCGCCATGGGCCCGTCCTCGACGACCAGGTTCGGCGGGACGCCGCCGAGGCGGGCGCGTACCTCGGGATCGGCGAGGAGGTCGGCGTAGTCGTGCGCCTCCGCGTGGGTCTGCGCCTCGCCGCGCCGAGCCCTGACCTTGACGACGACCCGTCGGGTCGGCCGCCGCCGCGCGGCATCCGCGAGCAGGCCGAGCATGCGCACCCGGTCGTCGCGCTCGGCCGGCACCTTCGCCTGGGCGGCGAACACGAGGTCGCCGTCGGGCGGCGTCGATGCCGACGTCGACGCGAAGGCCGCCACCGGCGCAGACGCCACGTGCGGCGTCACCGGCGCGGCATCCCCGTCACCCGGCGATGCGCCGCGTCGGCGCGCCGTGAGGAACGGCAGCGTCGCGAGCCCGAACCCGACCCGCACGCCGAGCCCCGCGGCCAGCTGCTCGAACTCGCGCACCTCGCGGCGACTGTGGAGCACGACGAGATCGACCTGTTCGCGGTAGACCACCGCCTTCGGGACCGCCGGGATCGTGAGCCCCGGGAAGCCGCTCAGCAGGACCGGCCTCCCGGGCAGCGCCGCGACGATCGGCGCGACGACCCGCACGAAGGGACCGCGCAGTGCGAGCAGCACGGCATCCGGCCGGCGGGCGGCGAGGCGTCGCTCGAGCGACGCCAGGTCGAGCCGGCGCACGCCCTTCGCATGGAACGACGAGCCGGCGAGCGCGGCGCCGAGCTGCCGGTCGCTCGGCATCACGGGCGTCGTCACCACGATGAGCTCGGCATCCCAGCCGGCCGGCAGGCGTGTCGCGAACGCCGCTCCCCACTTGACGTACGAGTCGGAGTCGGCGACGACCACGAGGCGACGACGTGCCTCGGGCGCGCCAGAGGCCTCCGTGACGGCGCGACGCGCTGGTCCGCCCGCCGAACCCGCGTTCACAGCGCCGGCACCCGTCGCAGCTTCGCGCGCGGCGCCTCCTCGCCCGGGAACACGCGCTTCGCACCGTCGCCCATCGCGTCGCCGATCACCCTGATGTCGCGCACCAGGTGATCGAAGCCGGTCGGCTCGAGCGATGCGGCCTGGTCCGACCCCCACATCGCCCGGTCGAGCGTGATGTGCCGTTCGACGGCGACGGCGCCGAGTGCGACCGCGGCGAGCGAGATCTGGAGGCCGCGCTCATGCCCCGAGTACCCGACCGGGACACCCGGGTAGCGGCGTCGCAGCGCGTCGATCACGAGGAGGTTCGCCTCCTCGGGCGGCATCGGGTAGCTCGAGGTCGCGTGCATGAGCACCAGGCGCTCGGTGCCGAGCACCTCGACCGCCCGATCGATCTCGTCGAGGGTCGACATGCCGGTCGAGCAGATGACGGGCTTGCCGGTCGCGGCGATCGCCTCGAGCAGGGCGAGGTCGGTGATCGAGGCCGAGGCGACCTTGTGCGCGACGACGTCGAGGCGCTCGAGGAACGCGACCGACGGCACGTCCCACGGCGAGGCGAACCAGTCGAGCCCCGAGCGCATCGCGTACGACGCGATCTCGAGGTACTCCGACTCGCCGAACTCGACCCGGTACCGGTAGTCGAGGTAGCTCATCGTGCCCCACGGAGTCTCACGCGAGACATCCCGCATGTGCTCGGGCGTTGCGATCTCGGGCGTGCGCTTCTGGAACTTGACCGCCTGCGCACCCGCCTCGGCGGCGACGTCGATCAGGCGCTTCGCGATCTCGACGTCGCCGTTGTGGTTCAGGCCGATCTCGCCGATGACGTACACGGGCTGACCCGGGCCGACCGACGAACGGCCGATGCGGACGGTGTTCATGCGAGGGCTCCCTGCGGTGCTGTTCGGTGTGCGGAGGGTTCGGCCGCAGTGGCGGCTCGTTCGCGGGGTGCTGCGCCGGTCGCACCGTCGCGGGCCGCGAGCACGAGCTCGGCGAGCTCGCGCACCGCGCCGTCGCCGCCCCCGGCCTCGAGCACGAGGCGGGCGGCGTCGCGCACCGCGGGCACCGCATCGGCGACGGCGAGCGGCCACCCGACGAGCGCCATCGCCGGCAGGTCGCCGACGTCGTTGCCGAGGTAGGCGATGCGTGCGAGCGGGATGCCTCGGGCCTCGGCCCATTCGGCGAGCGCGGGGGCCTTGTCGTGCATGCCCTGGAGCACGTCGACCCGCAGCTTGGCCGCTCGCGCGGTCACCACGCGGTTCGTCTCGGCCGAGAGCACGAGCACCGGAACGCCCGCCGCGCGGAGGCGGGCGACGCCCTGCCCGTCGCTGCGGCTGACGCGGACGAGCTCGCGTCCCTCCGTGTCGATCCAGGCGGTGTCGTCGGTGTGCACCCCGTCGAAGTCGGTGACGACGGCGTCGACGTCGACGACGCGTGCCGGCCGGTCGATGAGCTCGACGAGCGCCCGCGCGACCACGAGGTCGGCGGCGGTGTCGATGTCGACGCCGTGCAGCTGGGGCACGACCTGCGGCGCGATCCGGCCGAAGAAGCGGTGCCGTGCCGCGCGGAAGCCCGCCGTCCGCATCGCGGTGAACGCGCCGGTCTCGCGGAACTCCGGTTCGCGCTCCTGCCTGCGGTGGCGCACCGCGGCGTCGTGGTTGGCGCCGAACACCGAGCCGTCGCCGGCGGCGCGCCACACGAAGGCGTGGCTCTCGACCGCCGCGAACACGCTGTCGGCCTCGTGGCTCACGACCCGTGCGACCGCGGCGTCGAGATCCGACGGGTCGATGAACGGCGATGTCGCCTGCACGAAGAGCGTGACCGCGGGCAGCGGGCCCCGGGCCTCGAGCTCGTCGAGTGCGTGCAGCAGCGCCGATTCGCTCGACGCCGTGTCGCCCGAGAGGTCGGCCGGCCGGTCGACGACGGTCGCCCCGGCGGCGCGCGCCACACGTGCGATCTCGTCGTCGTCGGTCGTGACCACGACCGCGCCGACGCTGCGTGCGGCATGCGCGGCCGCGACGGCGCGACCGACGAGGGAGACCCCGCCGAGGCGCATCAGGTTCTTGCCCGGCAGGCCCTTCGACCCGCCGCGCGCCGGAATGATCGCGACGGCGACGCCGCGCTGATCGGTCTTCGACTCGGCCATGCGGGCAGGCTACGGATCCGAGGTGGCGCCGGGGTGGCGCGCGCGTTGCGCACCGGTGAACGGTCGGGCATCGCCGCCCACAGATCGCGTGCCAAGGGCATCCGCCCCGGCGCGGATCAGCGCTGCGGGCCCTGCTCCGCCGCCTTCACGACGTTCGCGAGCAGCATCGCGCGGGTCATGGGGCCCACGCCGCCCGGGTTGGGCGAGAGGTGTCCCGCGACCGCTGCGACGGCGGGGTCGACGTCGCCCGTGAGCCGGCCCTTGCCGGTCTCCTCGTCCTGCACGCGGGTGATGCCGACGTCGAGCACCGCAGCGCCGGGCTTGATCCAGTCGGGCTTCACGAGGTGGGGCACGCCGACGGCGGCCACGACGATGTCGGCGCGGCGCACCTCGGCCGCGAGGTCCTGCGTGCGCGAGTGCGTGAGGGTGACGGTGGCGTCGAGGCCCTTGCGCGTGAACAGCAGGCCCAGGGGCCGGCCGACGGTGAGGCCGCGCCCGATGACCGTGACGTGGCGTCCTCTGATCGGCACGTCGTAGCGCTGCAGCATCTCCACGATGCCCGCGGGCGTGCACGGCAACGGCGAGTGCAGCTCGCCCTCGATTCCGAGCACGAGGCGGCCGAGGTTCGTGGGGTGCAGCCCGTCGGCGTCCTTGTCGGGATCGATGAGCTCGAGCATCGCGTTCTCGTCGTGCCCGGCGGGCAGCGGCAGCTGCACGATGTACCCGGTCACCTCGGCTGCGGCGTTGAGGTCGCTGATCGCCGCGCGCACGTCGGCGGCGGTCGCCGTGGCCGGCAGGTCGACGCGGATCGACTCGATGCCCACCTCGGCGCAGTCGCGGTGCTTGCCCGCGACGTACGAGCGCGACGCCGGGTCGTCGCCGACGAGCAGCGTGCCGAGGCCGGGCGTGACGCCGCGGGCCCTCAGTTCGGCGATGCGTGCGGCGAGCTCGTGCTTCACGGCTGACGCCGTGGCGACCCCGTCGAGCGTGATGGCGGTCATGGTGCTCCTCGGTGGGCGAGCGGGTGAACGGATGCGACGGGGTCGGTCCGGCCGGGGCGACGTCCGCCGCCCCGACCGGCGCGGCCTACTGCTGCAGGCCGGGGTAGAGCGGGAAGGCGGCGGTGAGCGCCTCGACCCGGGCGCGGAGCGCCGCGACATCCGCCTCGCCCTGCAGCGTCAGCGCGATGATGTCGGCGACCTCGGTGAACTCGGCGTCGCCGAAGCCCCGAGTCGCGAGCGCCGGGGTGCCGATGCGCAGGCCCGACGTGACCATCGGCGGGCGCGGGTCGAACGGCACCGCGTTGCGGTTGACGGTGATGAGCGCCTCGTGCAGCAGGTCTTCGGCCTGCTGGCCGTCGATCTTCGAGTTGCGGAGGTCGGCGAGCACGAGGTGCACGTCGGTGCCGCCCGTGAGCACGTCGACGCCGGCCGCGCGCGAGTCGTCGGCGGTCAGGCGGTCGGCGAGGATCGCGGCGCCGCGCAGCGTGCGCTCCTGGCGGTCCTTGAACTCGGCCGAGGCGGCGATCTTGAACGCGGTGGCCTTTGCGGCGATCACGTGCATGAGCGGGCCGCCCTGCTGGCCGGGGAACACGTTCGAGTTGAGCTTCTTCGCGAGCTCCATGTCGCGCGAGAGGATGAAGCCCGAGCGGGGGCCGCCGATCGTCTTGTGCACGGTCGACGACACGACGTCGGCGAAGGGCACCGGGTTCGGGTGCAGGCCCGCGGCCACGAGGCCCGCGAAGTGCGCCATGTCGACCCAGAGCTTCGCGCCGACCTCGTCGGCGATCTCGCGGAACGCGGCGAAGTCGAGCTGGCGGGGGTACGCCGACCAGCCGGCGATGATGACCTGCGGGCGGTGCTCGAGGGCCTTCTCGCGGACGACGTTCATGTCGACGAGGAAGGTCTCGGGGTCGACGCCGTAGGCGACGGCGTTGTAGAGCTTGCCCGAGAAGTTGAGCTTCATGCCGTGGGTGAGGTGGCCGCCGTGGGCGAGCTCGAGGCCGAGGATGGTGTCGCCTGGCGTCGCGATCGCGCTCAGCACGGCCGCGTTCGCGGTCGCGCCCGAGTGCGGCTGCACGTTGGCGTACTCGGCGCCGAAGAGCGACTTCGCGCGCTCGATGGCGAGCGACTCGGCGACGTCGACGTACTCGCAGCCGCCGTAGTAGCGACGACCGGGGTAGCCCTCGGCGTACTTGTTGGTGAGCACGGAGCCCTGCGACTGCAGCACCGAGACGGGAACGAAGTTCTCGCTCGCGATCATCTCGAGGTAGTCGCGCTGGCGACCGAGTTCGAGTTCGAGAACCTCGGCGATCTCGGGGTCGACCTCGGAGAGGGGCGCGTTGAAGACGGATTCGGCCAAGACTGGCTCCTTCATGACATACGGACCTAGGGGGTGCTGCCGCTGCGACTCGCGCAGCAAGCAGGCGTACCGGCCCAGGCGTGCGGTCGGTCCGTGCCAGTCGCTCCCCGATGGGAATCCATCTCAACGCCAGTCGCGACGACGCAAGCATAGCAATGGATGCCTCCTGCCGCCGCCGCTCGCGACGTGACAAGGCCGTCGGGATGCGGCACCGGGAGCCGGCGGCTCTTCCGCACGCCCGTCGTCCCGTGGCAGGATGTCCGACGAGACGATTTCGTCAAGATTCCTGTCTTTCGATTGGGAGGGCAAAGATGCCGAACGCCGCCGTCCGCACCGCCGTGGCCGTCGCGACGGCATCGCTCCTCGTGCTGTCGGGCTGCTCGGCGGACTCGGACGCGAAGGCCGAGTTCTCCGGCATCGTGCCGGCGCCCGCGCGGTTCGAGCTCACCGACCGGGGCGCATTCACCCTCGGCGAGCGCACCCGGCTCGTCGTCTCCGGCGACGGCGCCGCCGCCGTCGCCGAGACGTTCGCCGCACCGCTCCGCACCGCGACCGGGTTCGAGCTGCCGGTCGAAGAGGGCGCGGCCGAGGCATCCGACATCGAGCTCGTCATCGACCCCGAGGTCGAAGGCGGCGAGGGCTACACGCTCGACAGCGGCGCCGACGGCGTGCGGATCGCCGCGTCGGCACCCGCCGGACTGTTCTGGGGCACCCAGTCGCTGCGGCAGATGCTGCCGGGCGAGATCGAGGAGGCCGACCCGATCGAGCCCGAGGGCGGCTGGCAGGTGCCCGCGGCCTCCATCGTCGATCGGCCGCGGTTCGCGTACCGGGCCTCGCTCGTCGACGTTGCGCGCCACTTCTTCCCCGTCGACTACGTCGAGCAGCACCTCGACCGCATGGCGCTCATGAAGATGAACGTGCTGCACCTGCACCTGACCGACGACCAGGGCTGGCGCATCCAGATCGACGCGTGGCCGGAGCTCACCGGCATCGGCGCGTCGACCTCGGTCGGCGGCGACGGCGGCGGCTTCTACACGAAGGACGACTACCGCCGAATCGTCGACTACGCCGCCGACCGGTTCATCACCGTGGTGCCCGAGATCGACCTGCCCGGGCACACGAACGCGGCGCTCAGCGCGTACCCCGAGCTCAACTGCGACGGTGTCGCGCCGAAGCCGTACGAGGGCGTCGAGGTCGGCTTCTCGTCGCTGTGCGCCTCCCCGGCGCGCGCGGAGGCGACCGATCGCTTCCTCACCGAGGTGCTCGCGGAGGTGGCGGAGATGACGCCCGGCCCGTGGATCCATGTCGGGGGCGACGAGCCGCTCGCGACCGAGCCCGACGACTACCTCGACCTCGTGCGTCGCATCACGGCGGCCGCCGCGGCGACGGGCAAGACCGTGATCGCCTACCACGAGATGGGGGCCTCGACCGAACTGCCGCCCGGCACGATCGGGCACTACTGGGACCTGACCGCCGGCCACGAGATGCCGGCGAACCGGCGCGGCGAACCCGCGCGCCCGTATCCGGAGTCGGCCGGCCAGGCGCATGCGTTCCTCGAGCAGGGCGGCAGGCTCGTGCTCGCGCCGGCCGACAAGACCTACCTCGACATGATGTACCCCGACCGTCCGGCGGGCCCGCTCGGCACCGAGCTCGGCACGCGTTGGGCCGCCACCATCACGCTCGAGGAGGCCTACGGCTGGCAGCCCGAGGCGACGATCGACGGGCTCGACGAGTCCGACATCCTCGGCGTCGCCGCCTCGGTCTGGACGGAGACGCTCTCGAACGCGGCCGACTTCGAGTTCATGGTGTTCCCACGCATCGCCGCGATCGCCGAGGTCGGCTGGTCGCCCGCAGACGCGCGCGACGAGGAGGGCTTCCGTTCACGGTTGACGACGCTCGGCGCCCACCTCGACGGGCTGGGCGTCGCCTACCGGGAGGTCGGCGGGGTCGACTGGCCCGGCTAGCGGCGGATGCCTCGGGGCCGACCCCGAGGC